>CAJXHL010000001.1 GCA_913054335.1 uncultured Gammaproteobacteria bacterium
GATTGCGGTTGCGATTCTGATTGCGGTTGCGATTCTGATTGCGGTTGCGATTCTGTTGTCTATCCTGAGGCTTCTTGTCTTCTGTTTTTTCTTTTGAGCCAAATAATTTTACGAAAAGCGAAACTTTCTTCTCAGGTTTTTTGGTTGTCGGATGGTTCGTTGTAATGACAGGTTTAGCGGGTTTTTCCACTAAACCTAAGTCGAGTGAATTTTGCGGCTTTGAAATACCTTGATAGCTCTTGTGTTGTGATCTTATTAGACTTTTTTGCTTGGTGATATTAAAGGCAGGGAAGTGCAGATATTGATTTGGCAGCAGCGTAATTCTAACGCCGTGCTTTGCTTCCATATCCAATATATACTGTCTTTTTTCATTCAGTATGTAGGTAATCACTTCGACGGTTGATTGCACAGTAAATCCGCCTGTTTGTTTACTGCTGTTGAAAGTGTCTTCAAGTTGTCTGATGATTGACAGTGCCAGTGTTGGTATTGTTGGTGTGTGGCCGCTACCATGGCATTGTGAGCAGGTTCTGCTAATGGACTCACTGACAGAGCTTTCTAAGCGTTGGCGTGAGAGTTCTAGCAAGCCGAATCTTGAGATATTACCGATTTGAACACGCGCACGATCATTTGCTGTGGCTTTTTCCATTGCCTTTTCAATTGCTTGCCTATGTTCTGCGATAGACATGTCGATGAAATCAATAACAATCAAGCCACCAATATCACGGAGTTGAATTTGAGCAGCAATTTCGTCTGCTGCATGAAGGTTAGTTTTATAGGCGGTTTCTTCGATATTAGCGCCCTTGGTTGCCCTTGCTGAGTTAATATCAATGGCAGTCAATGCTTCAGTATGATCAAAGACAATCGTTGCGCCAGATTTCAGAGAAACTTCTCGAATAAAGACGCTTTTAACCTGCGTCTCGATACTCATATGGGCAAACAATGTGTGCTCTGAAGAATCGAATAATTTGATACGGTCGAGGTAGTGCGGCATGACAAAGCCAACAAATTCTCTAACGCTTTGGTAGGTTTCTAAATCATCAACGATGACACTGTCTGTGTCCTCCCTAAGGTAGTCACGGATAGTTCTAATGGTGATGTCACTTTCTTGGTAGATCAGGAAAGGGTCAGATTGTTTCTTGGTAGCTGTTCTGATCGAGCGCCATAACTGGGTAAGGTGGTCAACTTCCCATTGAAGCTCTTCCAGGCATTTACCCGCGCCTTCAGTTCTAATAATTAAGCCAGAGTGTTTGGCCAATTGAATTTGTGGCAGCAATTCTTTTAATGCCTGACGATCCGCAGTGCTAACTTGGCGAGAAATGCCGGCACTTTTAGGATTGTTTGGCGTCAAAATCATGTAGGCGCCAGCAAGGTTAATGTAAGTACTTAAAGCCGCACCCTTGCTGCCACGCTCTTCTTTTTCAACTTGGACAATAATCTCCTGACCTTCTTTAAGAACGTCACTAATAGTGAGCTTATCGCCTTTTGGTGTTACACCACTTGCGAAGAATTCTGAAACCTCTTTGAATGGCAAAAAGCCGTGTTTTTCTTTACCGTAGTCTATAAATGCCGCCTCGAGAGATTGCTCTACTCGAGAGATTTTTGCTTTATAAATATTGCCCTTTGTTTTCTGATTAAGGCTGGTTTCAATGTTGAGATCAGTAAGTTTATGATTCCTTACGATTGCAACTCGGATCTCCTCTTTGTGAGTTGCATTGATGAGAATGTGATTCATGATAAAGTCCTATAATATCAGGACTATTGAGCACGTACAAAGGCTCAATACGAGTGTATTGAATGGGAATAAAAGTGTGATTAATGTAAGTCATCAACTACTAAAAACTGTTCTGTATGTGGCGTCAAATAGCCCAAAAAATATACCCCTTGATTGTTTTTGATTATTATCATCAAGGCGTCTGTAAAAAATTCTTGTTGGTCGAATTCAAATGTTCGACAACCGAATTATACCATAATTCAGAATAGTGAACCACTTTACTGATGTAGAGTACGACCTCCGTCAATATTAATCACTTCACCAGTGATGTAATTGGCGTTGGCAAGAAACAGTACAGCTTCGGCTATATCTGCAGTTGAGCCCTGTCTTTTTAGGGCGATGCGCTCAAGCATTATTTGTTTTTTGTGTGGTTCAAGTTCTGCTTTTTGTTCCGGCCAAAGAATGGAGCCCGGGGAGACACCACACACTCGTACGTCAGGCGCAAGCTCTTTGGCAAGAGTTTTGGTGAGTGTTTTAATGCCGGTTTTTGAGATGTTATAAATCGCATAATTCTTTAAGGGTCGCTCAGCGTGAATGTCAACAATATTGACAATACAGCCTTGAGTTTGTTTTAGTTTTTTACTTAGTCCCTTAGACAGTAAAAATGGTGCTTTAAGATTGATATTCATGATAGTGTCCCAATCATTTACTGTGCAATTTTCAAGCGGCGTTGGATAGAATACAGAGGCATTATTCACGAGCAAATCAATATTTTCAATGACTCCTACGAGTTGATTTATTTCATCAACAGAGGCTAGGTTTGCATGAATTCTTTGCGCAGAATTTTGACGTCTGTTGTTGAGTTTGGCGCACAATGCTTTTGCCTCTTGCTCTGATTCGTTGTAATGAATAATGACATTAAACTGATTATCATGAAGTGTTTTTGCAATTTCGGCGCCAATGCGTTGAGCACCGCCAGTGATTAATACTGTTTTCATTATTTAGAGATAATCCTTATAGGGGTGATTCGTCAATTCCAACAAAACTAAGACCTTGTGAGTATAAAATATTTTGCCTATGACTCTTAAAGATATTATAGCGCAATCCATTCGTGATAATAATGGCGCCATTGGTTTTGATGCTTTTATGGATTTCGCGCTTTACACACCTGCGCTTGGTTATTATCGTCGTGGTGAAACTATTTTTGGTGAGAAAGGTGATTTTATTACTGCGCCAGAAACCTCCGATTTGTTTGGTTATTGTTTGGCTAAGCAGTGTTCGGCCATCATTAAGGGTAGTGGGTATATTCTTGAATTTGGTGCTGGTACTGGTATTCTTGCCGCACAAATACTCTTTGAGCTCGCTAGACTTGACTCATTGCCTGAAAAATACTATATTTTGGAGCTTAGTGGTCAATTACAGCAAAAGCAAAAAGACACAATTTCTCGGGTTTTGCCTGAGCTTATTGAGCGTGTTGAGTGGCTCAGTGAATTGCCAAGTGATTTTTCCGGCGTGGTTATTGCCAATGAAGTATTAGATGCAATGCCGGCCAAAAGAGTGCGTTTTCGTAGAGGTGAGTTTTTTGAATTGGCTGTGACTGTCGAAGAGGGTTCATTCCAATGGCAAATGCAAGATAAGACATTCAACAGTCCTTTAACACCCTTACCAAGTGTTCGTGTTGAGGGCTACACAACAGAAGTTAATCAAAGAGCATTGGCTTGGGTTGATTCGCTTTACCAAGCAATGAGAGATGGTGTTGTGTTGTTGATTGATTACGGCATGGCTCGTAGTGACTATCACCACGAACAGCGTACCGAGGGTACGCTTAGATGTTATCAGCAGCACAAAGCCAGTGATAATCCGTTCGAAAATATTGGCAAACAAGACATGACCACCTCGGTCAACTTTTCTGATGTTGCAGAGCAAGCTCTAGGGAGTGGTTTTAAAATCGCTGGCTACTGCACTCAAGCGATGTTTTTAATTTCATTGGGAGTTGATCAATACCTCTTAGATGAAAAAGATTTGGATAGACGTAGCATTCTGGCTCAACAAGTTAAGCAGCTGGTTTTACCCAGCGCAATGGGCGAAAGTTTTAAAGTGTTGGCGCTGACAAAAAAACAATCAGTAAAATTAGACGGATTCAACGAGCAGAATCTCATTAATAAACTTTAGATAAAAACCTTACATGGATATTTTCCAAACCATCGTCCTTGCCCTTATTCAGGGCCTTACTGAATTTTTGCCAATTTCGTCTTCTGCGCACTTGCTCTTTCCTTCAAAGGTTCTCAATTGGCCGGATCAAGGGCTTGCGTTTGACGTTGTTCTGCATTTGGGCACACTCAGTGCTATTGTTTATTATTACCGTTGCAGCTTGCTCTCAATGTCGAATGATTTTTTCCACTCGCTCAGCACCAGGCAATTAACTGCAGATGCGAAGCTTGCTTGGGGGGTTTTATTAGGAACAATACCTGTCGGATTGGTAGGCTTATTGTTTAAAGATTTTATTGAGATTAATCTTAGATCAATTGAAGTGGTGGCATACACAACTATTATTTTTGGTTTGTTGTTGGGTCTTTCTGACTGGATTCATCACAAAAAAGACAAACTGAGGGAAATGATTACTTGGCGTGATGTGGTTATTATCGGCCTTTTTCAAGCTATTGCCTTAGTGCCAGGCACTTCAAGATCGGGCATTACCATCACCGCGGCATTGCTTCTCGGTTTGTCGTATAAATTGTCTTTGAAATTTGCCTTTTTACTATCTATTCCCGTTATCATTTTATCAACCATGTTTATGGCAATGGATTTGGCTTCCAGTGTCAATGCTGTCGATTGGCCAAGTTTATTATTGGGTTTTGTAATTGCCGCTATTGCCGCTTACGCAACCATCTCGATGTTTATTCGTTTGGTTGACAAGGTGGGAATGTTACCATTTGTACTTTATAGATTATTTTTAGGAGGTTTGTTATTTCTACTTTAGACCGACAAGAGGTTTTTCGCAAGGACTATACACCGAGTGCGTATTTAATCGAAACGACTGAATTGGGTTTTGATCTGGGTAATGATGGCACGAGAGTATCTTCGCGCATAGTTTTTTATCAAAATCCAAATGTTCAAAACAAAACCTTCGAATTGTTTCTGGATGGTATTTCACTGGAGCTACTGTGTATTAGTATTAACGGCGGCGCTGCAAATTACGAGCTCAAGGAAAACGGCCTTCTGCTAACAAATTTACCTGAGCGTTTTGTTTTAGAAATTGAAAACCGCATTCATCCAGAGGTTAATACCAGCCTTAATGGACTTTACCAGTCCAGTGGTAATTTTTGTACGCAGTGTGAAGCAGAGGGTTTTAGGCAAATAACTTATTATCTAGATAGGCCGGATGTGCTAAGTGTTTTTACGGTCAGAATTAGTGCGAATCGTGATGAATATCCAGTACTGCTTAGTAATGGTAACTTGGTGGAAGAGTCTGAAACTCATGCGTTGTGGCATGATCCTGCACCAAAGCCTTGTTATCTTTTCGCGCTTGTTGCAGGAAAGCTTGATTATTTACAAGATTCATACACCACTACTGAAGGTCGTGAAGTGGATTTGAGGCTCTACGTTGAGTCTCATAATATGCACAAAACCAAATTCGCAATGGCGTCCCTAGTTAATGCATTTAAGTGGGAGGAGAGCCGCTTTGGCCTGTCTTATGACTTGGATATTTACATGATCGTCGCTGTTGATGATTTCAACATGGGCGCTATGGAAAACAAAGGACTAAATATCTTTAATTCTGCTTGCGTATTGGCAAATGAAGAAACCACAACCGACAAAGATTTTATTAATATAGAATCAATTATCGGCCATGAGTATTTTCATAACTGGACGGGTAACCGGGTCACTTGTCGAGACTGGTTTCAGTTGAGTTTGAAAGAAGGGTTAACGGTTTTTAGAGATCAAGAATTTACTTCCGATCTACGTTCAAGATCCATTCAAAGAATTGCTGATGTTGTTGCCCTTAAGACTTATCAATTTGCCGAAGATTCAGGCCCTATGGCCCATCCAGTGAGACCTGAGTCCTACATTGAAATGAATAATTTCTATACAGCAACTGTGTATAACAAAGGCGCTGAAGTAATTCGCATGATTCATACCATTCTTGGTGAAACTGGTTTTCAAAAAGGCATGAGTCTTTATTTCGAGCGACACGATGGTGAGGCAGTTACCATTGATGATTTTGTTGCCAGCATGGCGAATGCCAATCAATATGATTTTGATCATTTTCTACAGTGGTATTCACGCACTGGCACGCCAGAAGTTGAAATCGTCGAAGAGTATGACGAACAGACCAAGACTTATCGAGCAACCTTCAGTCAAAGTAATCAAGAGAGCGCATTGTGCATCCCTAATGTTTTTGGTTTGCTGGATGAGCAGGGCAATGAATTGGCATCCGATGTTATTATGATAGATGAATTACAGAAAACGCTAGAATTTAGTGGCATTAATTCCAAGCCTATTGCCTCGTGGTTTAGAGGGTTCTCAGCCCCTATCCGTGTTCATTCGAATGCCTCCTTTCAGCAGAAATTATTCCTTTGCGTCAACGATTCAGACGCCTTTAATCGCTGGGATAACGCCCAACAATTATGGCTTGATTGTATTTTACTGAATGAAGGTAGTCATCAACAAAAGTTGTTTGCAGCTTTTGCTGGACTGCTTGAAAATGAAAGTGACTACGCTTTGCTCTCAGAAATGTTGAGTTTGCCAAGCGAAAATATATTACATCAAAGTGTACCTAAAATTGATGTTGGCGAGCTTCATTGTAGGCGTGAAAGCATCATTCAAGCGATGCTAGTGTCTCTCAAACCAGTACTGCTTAGCACGTATAAAAAGTTAAACGACAATGCAGCGTTTGAACTTTCACCAGAATCAGTAGGTAAGCGCGCATTAAAGAACTTGTGTTTGTCATTCTTGGCTCAAGACGGGGAATTTGAATTGGCTTTTGAGCAGTTTAACAAAGCAAATTGCATGAGTGACAAACTCTGCGCATTTGAAGCGCTCCTCAAGATTGAAAACCCATATCGAGATGAAGTGACTGAGGGGTTTTATTCTCAATATTGTAATGACGTACAAGTGATGGATAAATGGTTCGCTGTCCAAAGCTTATCACCAATAATGAGTGTTGAAAGATTGAAGATGTTAATGAAGCACCCACTTTTTGCCCTCACAAATCCTAACCGAGTGCGCTCAGTACTAAGTGCTTTTAGTCAAAATCATATTCAATTTCACACCGATGAAGGTTACCTACTAATGGCGGACAGCGTTATTGAGCTAGACAAAATAAACCCGCAGATGGCTGCGAGGCTTGTGAGTTCATTTAATCACTGGCGACGCTTTAGTCTTGATTATTCTAAGTTGCAACGCAACCAGCTTGAGCGAATTTGTTCGCTAGAGGATTTGTCGAGCGATGTGTATGAAATTGTTAATAAAGCCTTGGCGTAGCAAAATGGTTGAGAGGATTCACGTCTTGGCAAAATTGCTAATCGATGGCGACTTAAAAATATCTATTGCAGAGTCATGCACTGGTGGCGCCTTGGCAAGTACTTTAACCAGTGTTTCAGGTGCATCCAGCTACTTTGATCGTGGCTATGTCGCTTATAGCAACGAAGCCAAGGTTGATATGCTTAAGGTGAATCCTCAAACTATCAATAGCAAGGGTGCAGTTAGCGAGGAAGTTGCTCTAGAGATGGCAAAGGGTGTTGTCAGTGAATCGGGTTCGGATGTTGCTGTGGCAATTACTGGTATTGCAGGCCCTACAGGCGGCACAAAAGAAAAACCAATTGGCACTGTTTGTTTTGGTTTTTCCATAAAAAACCGTTTGTCGACAAGCACGCAATCTTTTCAAGGCAGTCGAGAGGAAATTGTTAATCAAAGTGTTGGCTTTGCCTTAAATCATCTTATTTCGTCGATTTGATTCCCGCATACACAGTTTCAGTCGCGCCGATGATGGATTGGACTGATAGGCATTGTCGTTATTTTTATCGGCTGCTGAGCACGAAGGTGCAGCTCTACACTGAAATGATTACAGCTAAAGCCATTCTCAATGGCGATAAAAATCGTCTGCTTGACTATAACGCATCAGAGAATCCACTAGTGTTGCAACTAGGTGGTAGCGATTCTGGTGAGATGTCGGAGTGTGCTGACATTGCCGAGAAGTGGGGTTATGACGCCGTTAACATTAATGTGGGCTGTCCTTCTGAACGCGTCCTTTCAGGCAGTTTTGGCGCATGTTTGATGAAGGAGCCAGATTTGGTTGGCGCTTGCGTTAAGAAAATGATAAAAGCTTGTGATATTCCGGTGACAGTTAAGTGTCGAATTGGTGTTGACGAAATGGAGAGTTATGTTCAGTTGAGTGAATTTATCAAGCATATAGCTGATAGTGGCTGTGAGCAGTTTGTCGTTCATGCCAGAAAAGCTTGGCTGCAAGGCCTAAGTCCGAAAGAAAATCGCACCATTCCACCACTAAATTACACATGGGTTTATCAATTAAAACAAGATTTTCCAGCATTAACTATTTGTATTAATGGCGGTGTTCAAAATGAGATGGAAGTTGAGCAACATTTGTCTCAAGTTGATGGTGTGATGTTGGGTAGATCGGCCTATCAGCAGCCTTATTTATTGTCGGAAATTGACCATCAATTCTATGGTGAAAAAAAGTTAATAAAAAATCGCGAAAATATCTTAATTAAGTATATGAGCTACATCCAAAATGAATGTGAAAAAGGAGTGCCAATTAGGTCAATGACAAGGCATATTTTAGGCTTGTATCACGGCGAAAAAAATGCTAAATTATTTCGTCGATTGCTCAGTGGTAAGACGGTTGAGTTGACTCATCTCAATGAATGGTTAAATATTGTAAAAAATTAGTACAATAGGCTTCTTTGAGGTGGAAGGACTAAGGTAAAATCCGTTAAAAATTCACTCATTTATCTCGAAATTAAACCATGACCGGCGGAAACGATTTTATTGCAAGTATTGATATTGGTACCGATAAAATTGCTGTGTTAGTGGCCGAAAAAGAAGACGATAACTTACGCCTTATTGGTCACAGTATTGGCCCTTCTGTAGGCGTTAGAAAAGGCCATGTTTCTTCCATTTCGTCTCTCTCACGCGCCATCTCAAAAACAGTAAAAGAAGCCAACAAAAGTTTTAATGGTGAAATTGCTTTAGTGCGTGCAAATTTGTCTGACACACATCTTACTTGTATCGATCGAAACGGCCGTATTCCAATCAATCAAATCGTAGAAAAAGCAGATGTTGATAAGGTGTTAGAGGCAGCCCGAGCTATCACAACACCAACCAATAAAGAAGTGCTTCATGTGATCAATAAAAAGTTCATTTTAGATGAGACTCTGGTGATTGAAAATCCTGTTGAAATGGAGGCTTCTGTTTTGGAATCAGAGGTTCACATTGTTACTGTTTCAAGTTCAAGCTTGAAACATATTGAAAAAAGCCTTGAACAGAGTGATCTTAGTGTTGATATTATTGTGCTTGATTCGATTGCCAATTCGCAGGCCTTGTTGACACAGGAAGATAAAGACGCCGGTGTTTGCTTACTTGATCTTGGTGCAGGTGTGACTAATTTTTCAGTTTTTCTGCAGGGTGGCATTGTTTATAGTTCAGTTATTCCGGTGGGCGGCAATGATATTACTCAAGAAGTGGTGTTTGCTTTTGACACCTCTTTTGAAGAGGCTCAGAGATTGAAGGAGCAATACGGTTGTGCCAAAGCGTCGATTGTTAGAGGCGAGCATCTTGTTGAGTTTGTGCAAGCAACCAATAAAGACCTCCACCAACTTTCTAACTTAACTCTGTCTGAAGTTGTTGAAGAAGCTTATGTGGATATTTTGTCTTTGGTCAAGAATGTTTTAAAGCATCGAAATTTGGAAGGCAGCCTTAAGGCTGGATTTGTGCTGTGCGGCGGCGGTGCTGAGATAGCTGGTTGCGAGGATTTGGTAAGGAGTTTTTTTTCGAGACGAGTAAAAAAAGGCGTGGTGCAGCGCTCGATGGTCTCGGGCCTGGAGTCAATTATCGGGGATTATCGCTATAGTGGGGCCATTGGCTTGTTGCTTCACAATGAGGATGTGCCTCAAAAGACACTCGTAAAAACGAAAGGCAAAGTAGGCATTGTGCGTAAAATGAGAAATATATTGATTGGTGAATTCTAAGTCATGGTAAAGCAGAGAACGATTAAAAAAACGGTTAGGGCGCGAGGTGTCGGCATCCATAGTGGAAAAATGGTCAACCTAGCACTAATCCCTGCTGATGTGAATCATGGCGTAGTTTTTAAAAGACTGGATGCGGGCGGTAAGCAAGTTCATGCCCATAGCGCCTTTGTTAATGAGGTGGTTTTATCTACAGGACTTGAAAGTCAAGGCGTTAAGGTATCAACCGTTGAGCATTTAATGTCGGCATTATCTGCCTTAGGTATTGATAACGTCTTGGTCGAGTTAGACTCTTTTGAGGTGCCTATTATGGACGGCTCTTCTGCGCCGTTTATTTTTTTAGTACAATCTGCAGGCATTGAAGAACAGGAAGAGCCTAAGCGTTTCATTGTTATTAAGGATACAGTTCGGGTTGAAAATGGCCAATCATGGGCGCAAGTCGAGCCACACAATGGCTTTAAAGTAACTCTGGAAATTGATTTTGACCACAAGAAAGTCAAGGAAAGCGGGCAGAAATTATCAATTGATTTTGCTGAACAGTCGTATTTGAAAGAAATTTCTAGAGCTCGTACTTTTGGCTATTTAAAAGACGTTGAAATGATGCAAAAGCAAAATCTTGCTCTAGGCGCGAGTGTTGACAATGCTATTGCGCTAACCGATGACGATATCCTCAATGAGGACGGCATGCGCTACCACAATGAATTTGTTAAGCACAAGATCCTAGATATTGTCGGCGACTTATTCCTTTTGGGCAGTAACATAATTGGCCATTACGAAGGTTATAAAACAGGGCATATGTTAAATGATCAGTTGCTTTCAGCAATTCTATCTCAGCCTGGCGCTTATAGCGTTGAGACTTTCGATCAATTGTCATCACCTATAAGTTATTACTCCGAAGATTGGCAAAACGACCTTTAGATTAATAAATTAGGTATTTTTTTTGCAGCCGTATTTCTCCGTCTTATGTTGGTAATTTTTGGCTTAAAAAAACGGCAGACAAATCGTTTTTATCAAGCAAAAAGCTAGCAATGAAGGGCTTTTTAGCGCCGCGTCTTTGGGTATAATCAGAAAGTTTTAATTATTGATACCAACCATGAAATTAAATGGTGCGCAAATACTGATAAATAGCCTACAGAGCGAGGGTGTTGAATACGTCTTCGGTTACCCCGGCGGCGCAGTCTTACATATTTACGATGCACTTGAAATTCAAAATAAAATCAACCACATATTGGTAAGACATGAGCAAGGCGCTACACACGCAGCAGATGGCTACGCTAGAGTAAGTGGAAAGCCTGGCGTTGTTTTGGTAACTTCTGGTCCTGGTATTACTAATGCTGTTACTGGTATTGCAACAGCCCATATGGATTCTATCCCCATGGTTGTTATTTCTGGACAGGTGCCTTCACCATTGATTGGAGGCGACGCCTTTCAAGAGGTTGACGCTGTTGGTATTACGCGCTCCTGTGTGAAACATAACTTCCTGGTTAAGGATATTAAAGACATAGCAGAAACAGTGAAAAGAGCATTTCATATTGCAACAACCGGTCGTCCTGGGCCTGTATTAATTGACATTCCTAAGGATATTACGATTGCTCAGATGACAGCTGAACCTTACCCTAAAACTGTTGATATTCGCTCTTATAAGCCAACCGTAAAAGCCAGTGACCGCCAAATTAAAAAAGCTGCTCAGTTAATTGCAAAATCACGCCGTCCAATTCTGTACTCGGGTGGTGGTAGTGTTATTGGTAACGCATCTAAAGAGCTGCGTGAGTTTACGCGACTCCTTAATTTTCCTATTACCCAAACTTTAATGGGGTTGGGTGCGTATCCGGGTACCGATGAATTGTCCGTAGGTATGTTGGGTATGCACGGTACTTATGAGGCTAACATGGCTATGCATGGTTCGGACTGTGTTGTTGCAATTGGCGCAAGATTTGATGACCGTATTACTGGAAATCTTGCTAAATTTTGTCCGACAGCAAAAGTTATTCATATTGATATCGATCCGTCATCTATTTCAAAAAATGTTATTGCTGATATACCTATTGTTGGTCAAGTTGGCCAAGTACTCTCAGCATTAACCACTGAATTGAAAGATCTTAAGTTGGCAGATATTTCAAAATGGTGGACGCAAATTAATGATTGGCGCAGTGTTGATTCACTGGCTTATAAGAGAACTGAGGGTGTGATAAAGCCACAAACGGTTATTGAGACTCTGTATGAGGTTACAAAAGGTGAGGCTATCGTAACTTCAGATGTGGGTCAACATCAAATGTGGGCCGCACAATATTATAAATTCGATGAACCTCGTCGCTGGATTAATTCAGGTGGCTTGGGCACAATGGGCTTTGGTTTGCCTGCAGCTATGGGTGCAAAATTGGCAGATCCTAGCAGAGATGTTGCTTGTGTTACTGGCGAAGGCAGTATTCAAATGATGTTACAAGAGCTCTCTACTATGCTGCAATACAACACCCCGGTTAAAATCGTTAGTCTTAATAACGGTTATTTGGGTATGGTTAGGCAGTGGCAAGAATTTTTCTATGAAAAGCGTTATGCGATGTCTTATATGGACGCATTGCCTGATTTTGTTAAACTAGCAGAAAGTTACGGCCATGTGGGCATTCAAGTTGAGAAAGAAGTAGATCTTAAACCAGCCTTGATTGAGGCTTTTGCGCAAAAAGATAAAACTGTTTTTCTTGATATTTTGACCGATCCAACTGAAAATGTTTTTCCAATGATTCCTGCTGGTGGCGGTCATTCCGATATGCTATTGGCAGGGCGTGATGATATGGTTTCAAAAAATGAAACAGACTTTACCGCGGTGTAGATATGAGACATATTATTTCAGTACTTTTAGAAAATGAAGCGGGCGCACTCTCTAGGGTTTCAGGGCTATTTTCTGCACGTGGTTTCAATATTGAATCACTAACGGTTGCGCAAACCAATGATCCTGGGTTATCTCGAATGACGATTGTTAGCTCGGGCACTGATCGAGTTATTGAACAAATTGTCAAACAACTGAATAAATTGATTGATGTTGTTAAAGTGATTGACCTAACCGACCAGGATCACGTTGAGCGTGAACTGATGCTCGTTAAAGTATGTGTAAAGAAGAAAGATGAGCTTGAAGTTAAACAGTTGGTGGATATTTTTTCTTGCAAAATTGTTGATGTAAGCGATAGAACTTACACCATTGAGATTGCGGGCAAAACACGAAAACTTAACGCATTCTTAAATGCGCTTGATTTCGCAATAGTAATGGAGGTTTCTAGAACGGGTGTGACAGGAATTTCTAGAGGCAGAACAATAATTTAAAAAATTAAGGAATAAGGGTAAAAAAATGAACTTATATTACGACAAAGACGCGGATCTTTCAATCATTAAAGGAATGAAAGTTGCGATTATTGGTTATGGCTCTCAAGGTCATGCACACGCTAAGAATCTTAAAGATTCAGGTGTTGAAGTTGTTGTTGGCCTTAGAGCGGGCTCAGCATCAGCAGTAAAAGCTGAGAAATCTGGCCTAGGTGTGATGTCTGTTGAGGATGCAAGTGCATGGGCTGACGTTGTTATGGTGCTAGCGCCGGACGAGTTTCAAGCTGATATTTATGTAAATAACATCGAGCCAAATTTAAAGCAAGGTGCAACATTGGCTTTTGCTCACGGTTTAAATATTCACTATGATTTGATTAAGCCAAGAGCAGATTTGGACGTTATCATGATTGCCCCTAAAGCACCGGGCCATACTGTTCGTTCAGAATTTGTTAAAGGTGGTGGTATTCCAGATCTAATCGCTATTCAGCAAGACGTATCGGGTAATGCTAAGGCGATTGCACTTTCATACGCCTCGGCTATTGGTGGTGGTCGCACGTGTATTCTTGAAACAAGTTTCAAAGAAGAAGCTGAAACAGACTTGTTCGGTGAACAGGTGGTACTTTGTGGTGGCACAACAGCACTAGTTCAAGCTGCTTTTGAAACGTTGGTTGAAGCAGGTTACGAACCAGAAATGGCATACTTTGAGTGCTTACATGAGCTCAAACTTATTGTTGATTTATTACATGAAGGTGGTATAGCTACTATGCGCTACTCGATTTCAAACACAGCTGAATATGGTGACGTGACACGAGGACCTCGAATTGTTACTGAAGAAACAAAGGCTGAAATGAAGAAGATCTTAGGAGAAATTCAAGACGGTTCATTTACTAAAGAATTTGTTGCTAATGTGGGTAACTTGCCAGCGCGTCGTGAAGTTCAGCGCGAGCATCAAATCGAGCAAGTGGGTGAGAGCCTTCGTGCAATGATGCCTTGGATCGCCAAAAATAGATTGGTTGATTAGTTCAAAAACTAAAAACCGCTTATAATCTAGTTCATGGTAGAAAATCAGGTTAAAGCCAGAAGGGGTGTTTATTTGTTGCCCAGCATTCTCACCACTTTTGGCTTGTTCTGCGGCTTTTATGCCGTTATAGCTTCCATTAAAGGGAATTTTGAAATTGCCACAATGGCAATTTTCTTCGCTATGCTTTGGGATGCCCTTGATGGTCGAGTGGCTCGAATGACCAATACTCAAACAGCTTTTGGCGCTGAGTATGACTCAATGGCTGATTTAATATCCTTCGGTGTTGCTCCCGCTATTTTGGTTTATCAATGGACTTTAACAGGCATGGGCAAGATTGGCTGGGTGGCAGCTTTCATCTATGCCGCATGTGCCGCCCTGCGTTTGGCGCGCTTTAATACCCAAGTTGGTATCGCTGATAAGCGTTATTTTCAAGGCTTACCCTCACCTGCAGCGGCAGCTGTATTGGCGGGTATGATAGGCTTGTATGAATGGCTACCAGGACAGGGGTATGAACTCGGCCTGAGCGCGACAAGTGAAAATGTCATTGGCTGGTTAATGGCTGTAGTGTGTGGAATATTGATGGTCAGTAATGTGCGTTATCATAGCTTCAAGGAAGTGAATTTCAAGGGAAGGTCTTCATTTAGACTGCTTTTATTGGCTGCATTAATTATTATTGTCATAGCTTATGAGCCGCCTTTGGTGCTGTTTATATTTTTCTTTCTTTATATGCTTTCTGGTCCAATACTGACAGTGTGGAGTTTGCAGCAAAAGCGCCGTCAGAAAAAGCGAAGCAAGTCTCTTTAAGTTGCTTTATAATTCCGCTTTATGGGAATAAATAACATCTTATTTACTTTTCTTTCAGTGAGCAGCCTCTTAGCGTTGCACCCAAAGGGCATAAGCTTCGTAGAAGCAGACGCTGACACACTGCATGACTCAGCTTTATTACGATTGCTGCCGTAAGGCAATAATACTTTTTGTAGACGAAAGTCTATTAACAAAAAAAAAACTAAGCAAAAAAAAACCAATCAACGATAAGGAAAAACAATGTCCGAAAAACTAATAATATTTGATACAACACTTCGCGATGGTGAGCAGTCGCCTGGCGCTTCAATGACCAAGGATGAGAAGGTTCGTATTGCTAAAATTTTGGAAAAAATGCGTGTTGATGTTATTGAGGCTGGTTTTGCTATCGCCTCTCCAGGTGACTTTGATGCAGTAAAAGCTGTTGCTGAGGCGGTCAAAGATTCCACTGTTTGCTCTTTAGCTCGAGCACTTGATAAGGATATTGACCGTGCAGGTGAGTCGATAAAAAATGCCAATTCTGGACGAATTCACACCTTTATTGCAACGTCTGACATTCATATGAAAATGAAGTTGAAAATGACACCTGATGAAGTGGTGGCACAAGCGGTTCATTCAGTAAAGCGAGCGACTAAATATACCGACAACATTGAATTTAGTCCAGAAGATGCAGGACGCTCAGACCTTGATTTTTTGTGCCGAATTATTGAAGCGACGATTAACGCAGGCGCAACAACAATTAATATTCCTGATACCGTGGGCTATAATATTCCGCATCAATTTGGTGAAACCATGCGTCAATTGATTGAACGCGTTCCAAATTCGGATAAAGCCATCTTTTCAGCGCATTGTCATAATGACCTTGGCTTGGCCGTATCAAACTCACTCTCAGCTGCATTAAATGGTGCCAGACAAATTGAGTGTACGATTAACGGTTTGGGCGAGCGCGCCGGAAATACTTCTCTAGAAGAGGTGGTCATGGCAATTCGAACAAGGCAAGATGTTTTCAATTTTGACACCGATATTAACGCTGAACATATCCTTGCAGCCTCAAGATTAGTTTCATCTATTACGGGTTTTGTTGTTCAGCCTAATAAGGCGATTGTTGGCGCTAATGCATTCGCACATGAGGCAGGCATTCATCAAGACGGCGTATTGAAGCACCGCGAAACTTATGAGATTATGCGCGCAGAGGACGTGGGTTGGAATGCCAACAAATTGGTACTTGGCAAACACTCTGGCCGTAATGCCTTTAAATCAAGATTGGGTGAATTGGGTGTTGAGTTTGACTCTGAAGCCACACTTAATGATGCCTTTGCTAGGTTTAAAGATTTAGCAGATAAAAAACACGATATTTTTGATGAAGATCTACAAGCGCTGGTTACTGAAACGCAAGCCGAAGCAACGGAAGTAATTCGCCTACTTTCTTTGAAGGTATGTACTGAAACAGGTGAAGAGAACACTGCGGAGGTTTCTCTTTCAATCAATGGCGAAGAGAAAAGCGCCTCAGCTAAAACGTCCGGTGCTGTTGACGCAACATTTCATGCGATTTTGTCGATGGTTGACATCGAACCAACATTGCAACTTTACTCAGTCACGAATGTGACAGAGGGTACAGACGCGCTGGGTGAAGTGAATGTCCGCTTAGAACACAAAGGGGTCATTGTTAACGGCCAAGGTGTTGATACTGACATTATTACTTCTTCTGCGAAAGCCTATATTCATGCTCTTAATAAAGTCATGGATCATGTTGAAAGGGCACATCCACAGATATGACGCCCGAGACCAGACAAGACTATCTGAAAGCTCTGGGTATTCCTGGGTTTCTTTATGTGACAAATGAAAGTAACAAAGCGATATCAGAACCTGTTAAGTGTTTGGTGATCGAAACTGGCAAAGAGTATTCTTTTTGCCGATCAGGTCACTGTTACGATTTGCTTGAAAAAATGTTGGGCGCTATTGGCTTACCCATGAGTGAGGTTAAATGTGTTTGCGCGACAAAAAATACACTTTCTTCTGTCATTGAGAATAATCCTGCAAATGCGATTCTAATAATGGATAAGACTCTTAAATCGACTTTAGATCATGTTTTTACAACTTTCCATCCTCATGAAATATTCACTAATCCCACCCTTAAAAGAGAGGCCTGGGAAGTACTGAAAGAGATAAAAAAGTGTCTAAAGTAGATTATTCTCTTGATGCGTATGAGCGCCCAAAACTTAGTCCACCGAATGGTGAGAAGCGTTTATTGTTGCATTCTTGCTGTGCACCCTGTGCGGGAGAAATAATGGAGGCATTAGCGGGTGCAAATATTGAAACCACTATCTTTTTCTACAACCCAAATATTCATCCTGTGGATGAGTATGAACTTCGTAAAGAAGAAAACGTCCGTTTTGCGAAGAAACTCGGTATGGCAATTATTGACGGTGATTATGATAAGGACGAATGGTTCGCGCGAACCAAAGGTCAGGAAAATGAGCCCGAGCGCGGCACGCGTTGCACAACGTGCTTCGATATGCGTTTTGAGGTTACTGCCAAATATGCCAAAGAGCATGGTTACGATCTAATATCATCCACCTTAGGTATTTCTCGCTGGAAAGACATGAATCAAATCAATGGCTGTGGTCATCGATCTGGTGCACTTTATGATGTTCCTTACTGGGACTTTAACTGGCGCAAGAAGGGCGGCTCTTCGAGAATGCTAGAGCTCTCAAAAAAGGAAGAATTTTATCAGCAAGAGTATTGTGGTTGTGTTTACTCTCTGAGAGACACCAATCGTTGGCGAGTATCTAAAGGTCGCGATAAAATTGAGCGGGGCGTTAAATTTTATCAAGAGGCTAAACTCAAACTTGCTGAAAACGATTAGCTGTTGATTAAATACAGCAATAGTGCTTTTTGAGCATGTAAGCGATTTTCAGCCTCGTCCCAAATCACGCTTTGCTTGCCATCAATGACCTCGGCACTTACTTCTTCACCACGGTGCGCAGGTAGACAATGCATAAATAAGGCGCCTTCATCAGCAACTGACATCATTTGAAGGTTTACCTGAAAGTCCTTAAAAGCCAATTCTCGCGCTTTTTGCTCTGATTCCATGCCCATACTTGCCCAAACATCAGTTACTACTAGATCGGCACCCTTACAGGCCTCAACTGGATTTAAGCTATAGCTGATATTATTTTGGTATTTATCGACAAAATCTTGCGCTGCTTCATAACCTTTTGGCGTGGAGATGATTAGCTCAAAACTAAAAATTTCTGCTGCTTGCATGTAGGTTTGACAAACATTATTGCCGTCACCAATCCAAGCAACTTTTTTACCTTTAATAGAACCACGATGCTCTTGATAAGTCATCAAATCCGCCAGCATTTGGCAAGGGTGAGATTGGTCTGACAAGGCATTGATAACAGGTGTGTTTGCGTGCTTTGAAAAAGTTAAGATATCTTCATGGGAGGAGACGCGAAGCATTACAGCATCAACCATTGAGCCAATAACAATTGCACTGTCAGTAATTGGTTCACCGCGACCAATTTGAATGTCTTTATCAGATAGAAACAGAGAATGACCACCAAGTTGAGTCATGCCTGCCTCAAATGACACACGAGTACGGGTGGATGATTTGTCAAAAATCATTGCCAGAGTTTTGTTTTTTAATGACTCGTTTATCTCACCTGACTGATGAGATTTTTTAAGTGCAATGGCGTTATCAATAATGCCTTGCAGTTCTTTGAATGAATGGTCGTCTAAATCAATAAAATGTTTTGCCATCACGTGCTCGCGTTGTTGATTAATTTGATTATTTTTTCCAGCATAATATCCACCTCTTCTTTGTTAATAATAAGTGGTGGTAGCATTCTAATAGTATTGCCTATGATGTTGATTAAGATTTGGTCATCAAGTGCTTTTTGTAATAATGTTGAGCAGTCAACATTCAGCTCAATTGCAATCATTAAGCCTTTGATACGAATTTCTTTAACCGCAGAATGATCCTTAAGGGCCACGCTTAGTTGTGAATGGATGTAGGTGCTCTGGCTGTTGACATTTTCAAGAATGTTGTCGTTGTCAAACACGTCTAAAATGCACAGAGCGACTTTTGTCACCAGTGGGTTGCCGCCAAAGGTTGAACCATGAGTGCCAGGCACCAACAGTTCACTAGCCACACCTTTTGTCAAACATGCCCCAATCGGTACGCCATTTCCCAGCCCTTTTGCCAAAGTCATTACATCAGGGGTGATGTTGTTGTATTGATGAGCAAAAAGCTTTCCAGTACGTCCAATACCGGTTTGCACCTCGTCAAGTATTAATAGCCAGTCATTATTATTACAAATTGACTGAACAACATTAAGGTAATCATCCGCTGGAATAATGACACCACTTTCACCTTGAATAGGTTCCAGCATCACAGCAGCAACATTATTATTTTCATCAAATGCTTTAATTGCATCGATATCATTAAAGTCAACATGAATAAATTCGCTGACCAGTGGTGCAAATCCTGCCTGTACTTTGCTATTGCCGGTTGCTGACAATGTGGCCATGGTGCGACCGTGAAAGCTTTGTTTGGCGGTAAGAATAATAGGGTTTTCAATACCCTTGCTCTTGCCATGAAGACGAGCAATTTTAATTGCTGCTTCGTTAGCCTCGGCCCCTGAATTGCCGAAAAATACTTTATCCATATTGGCAGCACTACATAAGCGCTCAGCAAGTATCTCCTGGTTTTCAATGTGATACCAGTTTGAAGTATGGAGCAATGTACTGGCTTGCTCGGCAATTGCCTTAGTAATTGTGGGATGGCAATGGCCCAAATTAACAACACCAACACCTGAAAGACAATCTAAGTATTGTTGGTCCTTGTTATCCGTTAACCAGCAGCCCTTACCCGAAGTAAAAGTAACATCAAGGGGAAGGTAGTTAGACATTAAATGTGACATAATAAATTTCCTAGAATAAAGGTTTCCAAAAGTAAAAAAGCCCCAAATGGGGCTTATGAAACTACATTATTGTTTAAATTAGTGCAAAATAGCCGCCATTGATATATCTCTTTGAGATCTATATCTTCGTAAGCATTCTCTATCTAATAGTACCATTGAATTCATAAATGAACTTTTTATTTAATTTTAAAAATGTAAATTATATCCTAATTCCGTTTATTTCAAATTCTGTAATTTTGATAAAAAAAAGATAAATAACTCAGCATTTATCAATGATTTATGACACAATAGAGATGCCTTTAATTTAATCAAATTACTCAAGGAGAACCTATGCAATTAAACATATCAGGCCATCATTTAGACATCACACCAGCCCTTAGAGAGCATTCAACCGAAAAACTTTCCAAAATTAAACACCACTTTGACCACGTTATTAAAGTCAATATGATTCTGGAAGTGCAAAAGGATGTGCAAAAAGCTGAGGCAACGATTCATGTGAGTGGCGCTGATTTATTTGCAAAGGCCCAAAGTAGTGATATGTATGCCTCTATTGATCAACTGGTTAATAAGCTCGATTCTCAAATCATCAAGCATAAAGAAAAACTACATAGCCACAGAGGCTAGTTCATATAAATTATAATGAGTTCTTTTTGACTATGACGTGCTTGCCCGTCATGCTCGATTGTAACGGATTGTAATTATGGCTGACGCTGAACGCGCTTCTTTTGAGGAGTGCTTACAACAATTAATGAATGCACTTGAGGCCTCTCTAATTGAAGAGGCTGGCGCTCAACTTGATGAACTGCATCCCAGCGAAGTCGCTAAATTACTAGAAGCCCTACCACCCAAAGATCGATCACTGATTTGGCCGCGAATTGAACCCAGTGTTCAGGGAGAAGCCCTTAAAGAAGTTAACGAAGATGTGCAAACTCAGCTAATTGATGAAATGTCTGTTGATGCCTTGGTCAAGGCAACAGAGGGCTTGGATACGGACGATTTAGCAGATATTGTACCTAACTTGCCAGAAACAGCTGTGCACAGTCTGTTATTAACACTTGATTACAAGCACCGAGAGCATCTTAAAAAAGTCCTAACTTATCCCGAAGATTCTGCCGGTGGTTTGATGAACACCGACTTTATTACTGTTCGCTCAGATGTTACTGTGCGCACTGTTATTCGTTATTTAAGACTACTGAAAGAGATGCCTGTTGACACCGATAAGATTTTTGTTGTCGATCGAAGCTTCAACTACCTCGGCTCTTTATACGTCTCAACACTCCTAACACAAGAAGATGATCAGGCAATTATGCCGCTGATTAATACCAATGAATCAAAGCCAATTCTAGCCGATACGGATGAGGCTCTGGTCGCCACTCTATTCGAGCAAAGAAACTTGATTTCAGCGCCTGTTGTTGATGAGAATAACCAGCTTGTTGGGCGCATCACCATTGATGATGTGGTTGATGTTATTCGTGATCAAGCCGAACACTCGGTGATGTCAATGGCCGGTTTGGACGAGGAAGAGGACGTTTTCGCACCCATCGTCCAAAGTACAAAAAGACGCAGTATTTGGCTTGGGGTAAATTTAGTCACTGCCTTTATTGCTGTTTCTTTTATTGCTCTGTTTGAGGCCACTTTAGAGCAAAAAATCGCGCTTGCTATTCTCATGCCAGTAGTTGCCAGTATGGGCGGTATTGCAGGAACACAAACCCTAATTTTAGTTACTCGAGGCATAGCTACCGGTAGGGTGACAACGGCTAATATTAAATCCTTAATCAACAAGGAGGTGTCTATTGGTGTGCTTAATGGTATCTGTTGGTCGATTGTGATTGCATTAGCAACTTTTTATTGGTTTAATGATTTCGGCTTAAGTGTCGTTATTGGCATTGCTATTATTGTAAATTTGATTATTGCAGCGTTCTCCGGTGCTTTTTTACCGTTGCTGCTTACCAAGCTTAAGATTGATCCAGCGTTGGCTGGTGGTGTCATCTTAACGACAATTACCGACGTTATTGGCTTTGTTGCCTTTTTAGGTTTGGCGACGTTGGCCTTAAACTAACTCATTTTTCGTCTTCCTTTGACATGAAACTGGTTTATACCCACGAAAATCTTACATTGGTAGCGACCGTTGCCAATCATCTTCGGCAAAATGATATTGACGTTATTATAAAGAATCAATATGCAGCGGGTGGCGCAGGCCAGCTTGCACCAATCGAAACTTGGCCAGAAATTTGGGTTGTTGATGACAGGGACTGCTTGCGAGCAAACCAGCTTGTTGAAGAGTTAAACAAAGACTCAAACAAGCCCCAATGGCAGTGCCAAAATTGTAACGAAATGAATGACGCCACTTTTGATTATTGTTGGCGTTGTCAGCACGATTCTCATCAATAAATTATTAGATACTTTTGCAGCAATCATTTTGATTTGATTGTGGGATTTTTATCATTTTGAAAGTTGATGCGATAACTACGTTTCTAGATATAATCACTCATTATTTAACCTATAAGCAATGGTATGAGTGTTTTCCATTTAGCATACACCGTCACTGACCTTGACTTAGCTAGATCATTTTATGGTGATCTTCTGGGTTGTGTACTTGAATGGGGTGAGTTTCAAAAGTTGTCTGAGAGGCTAAAATCAGCAAGCGTAACTTTTATAATTGAGCCGCATATTCGTTATGCTCGCCTGCTTGGTGAGCAGGCAACAATGTTCATCAAAGATCCTTCAGCTAACGCTCTTGAGTTCAAAGCTTACAAAAACGCCAGTGAGATTTTTGCAAGCGATAATGTACTAGTTTAGGAGGGGGGTTGGTGTTGTTAAGTGTTGAAACTGTTTTGACTTTTATTGGTGCATCTGTTGTTTTGTGCTTTGTTCCTGGGCCGGATAATATTTTTGTATTAACCCAATCTGCAATCAGAGGTTGGAAGGTTGGTATTCTTACAACCCTAGGTCTTTGTAGTGGCTTAATTGTGCATACATCTTTAGTTGCACTGGGTGTATCAGTTATATTTCAAACCAGTGAATTGGCATTCCAAGGTCTCAAAATTATTGGTGCATGCTATCTTGTTTATCTTGCTTACCGAGCAACACGAAGTACAAAGATAGACCTTAGGGATTCTGACGAACCAAATAAATCTTTCTATCTAACTGGCGTTGTGATGAATATCACCAACCCAAAAGTTGCTATTTTCTTTCTTGTTTTTCTGCCACAATTTGTAAATATTGATAGCGGCAGTGTGTCCATCCAAATGTTTACACTAGGCTTTATTTTTATTCTTTGTGCGCTTTGTGTTTTTAGTCTTATCGCCTATTTGTCAAGCTTTTTAAAGCCCCTTTTAAGCAAGTCACCAGCGCTTGTTAAAAGACTGAATATCTTTGCTGCATTTGTCTATGTTGCTTTGGCTCTTAATCTGCTATTTATCTCTGTTTAAATTAATATCTATTAACTGCAACAAAGGTATGATGCAAGAATCTTAACCGGACCAGAGAAACTTTGAGGGCAAAAAATGACAGAGAGAATTATTTTTGAAAAACACGACAAAGTGGGCGTGGTTACACTTAATCGTGCTCGTATATTAAACGCAATAGACAAGCAAACCTTAGACGAGCTCACTGCTATTATTAATCAGTGCGCCAAAGATGATGCTATTTATTCGCTTGTCATTACCGGCGACGGACGAGCATTCAGTGCTGGTGGAGATATCAAACACATGATGGCTGACACAAGGCCTGAAATATTTCGCAAAACAGCCAACGCCTATCAAGTACTTGCTAGGGCTATGCAAGGTTGTGAAAAGCCAATTATCGCTGCGATTAATGGTTATTGTTTGGGTGGTGGCCTAGAGTTGGCGCTATTATGCGATCTGCGTTTTGCAGCAAAATCCGCCAAATTAGGCTTGCCTGACGCCGAGCTTGGTTTTAGTCCGACAGGCGGCTTAACCTATATCCTCCCTCGACTGATTGGCCATGGTAGGGCGCTTCACTTAACCATGCTGCCCGACCCTATCGATGCCGTTGAATCTGAGCGAATTGGCTTGGTCACTGAAGTATTTGAGGATGAATCGCTATTGCAAGAGTCGATTAATTTAGCATCACGTATTGCTCAGTTTCCAGCGCACGGTCTGGCTTTTATTAAGAAGGGCTATTTAGCTGCGCTTGAGAGTGATTTTGAGCAGACATTAGAGCTAGAAGAAGATGTGGATGTCGCCTGTTTTACTCACCCAGAGACGCAAAAAGCAATGGCTGATTTTTTGCAATCAAGAAAAAAATAAAGAATGTCGAATGAAGTAATAAGCGATAAGTCCTATTGGAATGAGGCACTTGAGACAATGTCTAATGAGGCATTGTTTGATCTGGAAAGTAAGCGCTTAAAAATGCAAATCTCTCGGCTTTTTCAAGTCAATGATTTTTATCGAGAAAAATGGTATCAAGCCGCGATCTTGCTTGACGATGTTCAAGATTTGGATGATTTGCACAAACTGCCTTTTACTGAAAAAACCGAATTGGCGGATGTGCAAAAATCTGGCGCACTCTTGGGTGCTAATCAATCTGTAGAGCTTTCAGAAATTGTGCGTATTGTAGGTACCGGTGGTACCACGGGTCAGCCGTTGCGCTTGGGTTTAACACAAAATGATTTAGATACATATAGTGAGATGGGTGCAAGAGCCTTGTGGGCAATGGGTTGTCGCCCCGATGATTTTGTTATTAACTGTTTTAATTATTCTTTGTATGCTGGCGGCACATTGGATCAAAGCTCATTTGAAAAACTGGGTGCAGCTATTCTGCCTTATGGCGTTGGAAATACCAATCGCCTATTGCAAGTGATGGATTCAATCAAGCAAGATATTTGTTTGTATTCAACCCCATCATATGCGATTCAGTTGGCAGAAAGAGCACAAGAGATAGGAATTTCAGCCAAAGAACTCAATATAACAAAAGGGTTTTTTTCGGGTGAGGCAGGACTTCAAGTGCCTGATTATCGACAAAAAATTGAGTCGACTTGGAACATGAGTGCTGCTGATATATATGGCGTCGCAGAAGTAGGTGCGCAAAGTGGTGAATGCGAGCATAGGGCGGGGCTGCATTTTTTTGGGCAAGGGCTTTTGGTTGCAGAATTAATCAACCCGGAAACGCTTGAAGTGGTTGCAAAAAATGATGGTGCTATTGGCGAACTGGTGTTTACAACCTTGATGTATGAGGCCTGCCCTTTGATTCGCTTTAGAACGCACGATTTGGTTCAGGTTTATAACGAGCCTTGTGAATGCGGTAGAACGGGTTTTCGATTTAACACACTGGGGCGTAGCGACGATATGTTTGTCGTCAAAGGGGTGAATGTTTTTCCAGCATCTGTGCAAAAAGTATTGTTCTCACTTCAACCAAGTGTTACCGGAGAGTTCTATATTGTCCTGAATGCTATACCACCGATTGACTATCCGCCTTTGGTTCGAGTGGAGGTTTCAAATGAGGTTGATGCTAATAGTCATACTGGTATTATCAATGTTATTAAAGTTGCCATTCGAGAGCAATTAGGGTTTAGCACAGAAATTGAATTAGTAGAGCAAGGAAGTATTGCTTCGATGCATAAAACTCGCCGACTCTACCGAGCCTACGATGGAGATCGGCCACCCCATGAAAATGACTAAAGTTTTTTGTTTGTTATTAATATCCTTTTATGGGTCCATTCTGATGGCGGAAAGTGCAGAGCCAGTTCAAGATTTAGAAATGCAAGCGGAGGATTTTGAGTGCATTCAAAATTGGGATAAAATCAATAACTTTTTCATCACCAATAAACTGGGCCATTTAGAGGAAGCTTTGGCGGTGGCTAATTCGGCTGAAGGTGGTGAGTATCCAGTGGGCACCATTATTCAACTGGTACCGATTGAGGCGATGGTTAAGCGCGTCAAGGGATGGGATCCACAGACCAATGACTGGGAGTTTTTCTTTTTGGGTGTTGATGCTGAACCTTTCGTTTTTTCAAAATGACTCTAGATGTGAAGAGTAGCTCTTACTTAGGCGCTAGATGGAAATGAGTGATAACTACAAAATAATAATTACCGATTATCTGGCTTACGCCAAAGACATTCGAAGCATCAGAACTAAGGTGTTTGTCGTTGAGCAATCTGTGCCTGCAGAACTTGAGCATGATGAACACGATGAGACGGCACTGCATGCTGTGGTTTTTGAAGAAGGCTCGGCTGTCGCCACCGGAAGAATGCTGGAAGATGGCCATATAGGTAGGATAGCAGTACTCAGAAGTAAGCGCGGCAAAGGTGTTGGTGGACTAGTCATGCAAGCATTTTTTCAGCAGGCTAAAGAAATGAAACTCAACCAAGTTTGGCTATCCTCTCAGTGTCATGCGCAGTCGTTTTATGGCAATTTAGGTTTTGTTTGTGTTGGTGAAAAATATCAAGAGGCGGGTATTGATCATATCAAAATGACCAAGGCAATACAATAGTTGCTTTGTCAGAATTCTCCCAAGAGGCCTATCAGGCATAATCAAAACTATACTTAATTTATATTAGGTTTGATAATTACTCAATTCCAATGTGCTTGTTGAAATTCAAAAATTTGTATAATGGGAATCTTGAAGTAGGGATTTAAATGTCTGATGTTCATCGATTCTTTATTCTCCCGCTGATGCCATTTTGTTAAATGATTTGAATAAAGGATTACTATGAAGTTATTAAGAGTTGGCCCTGTGGGTAAAGAAAAACCGGCGTTATTAGATGAAAATGGTGTCATTCGTGACCTGAGTGGTGTGATTGAAGATGTTGCTGGCGAATCTCTACACCCCGATGCACTTTCAAAACTTGCGCAAATAGATGCTAGTCAATTGCCCGAAGTTCCAAACTCGGTGCGTATTGGTCCTTGCGTTGGCGCTGTTGGTAAAATTATTTGTATTGGGCTTAATTACACCGACCACGCAGAAGAAACAGGCTCTCGAGTGCCTTCCGAGCCAATCATTTTTGCCAAAGCAACCAGCGCCATTTGCGGTCCAAATGACGATGTTGTAATTCCAAGAGGATCAATAAAAACCGACTGGGAGGTTGAGCTTGCAGTGATAATTGGAAAAACAGCCAAATACATAAGTGAAGAAGATGCGCTGGATTATGTGGCGGGTTATTGCGTTCTTAATGATGTCTCTGAGCGTGCTTTCCAATTGGAGCGAAAAGGTCAATGGAGCAAGGGAAAAAGTTGCGATACATTTGCCCCTATGGGGCCGTGGTTAGTAACCAAAGACGAGGTTGGCGATCCACAACAACTGGCCTTATGGCTTGAAGTTGATGGCCATCGTTACCAGGACGGAACAACAAAAAATATGGCTTATGGCGTAGCCTTTTTGGTGAGCTATTTAAGCCAATTCTGCAGTTTGCAGCCCGGTGACATTATCTCTACAGGAACGCCGGCAGGTGTTGGCATGGGTGTTAAGCCAGAACCTGTATTTTTACAAGCTGGCCAAATTGTACGACTGGGTGTGGATAAATTGGGCATACAAAGCCAAACAATGGTTGCAGACAGTTAATTCTATCGGTCTAGCAGTGGGGTATTAAGCAAAGCATATTCGTAGACAACAGGATTTAACTTTACCTTTTTTTTTGCAGTTGTTATTAAAAGTCTTTCATCTCTTTAAAATAGAATTGGAGAAATGCAATATGAAGGCAAGGCTTGCATCAAGGCACAAAAAATATCCCAAATTATTGAAATGAGCTTTTAAATTGCATTCGGCAAGCATTACTTACACCAAAAGACTCAAAAAATGCCATTCTCAAGCAAAAAACAGCCTGTTTTGATGATTTTTTGTTAAAAAACAATCTATTATGAGAGTTGTGGAAAAAATTTCTGAAACTTTGCAAATGAGAGTTTATTTGAATTTTTCGAGGGTTTTTTAGAAGTTTTTTGTAGAGATGTTGTTATTTCCAAGCCACGTTCTAAATTTATCTTGAATTTCATTTAACATTTGTTGGCTGCTGGCTTCAAAACGCAACACCAAGCACGGTGTGGTGTTAGAAGAGCGAACCAAGCCCCAGCCCCAATGCTTTTCGTCTGCATAGTCCACCCGAACGCCGTCAATGGTGGTAATTTGTGCATCTGGAAAATCAGCAGTGTTAGCCAGCTTATCCATCGCCTCATATTGTTGTCCTTGCTTGTCAAAGTGAATATTAATCTCTGGGGTGTTAATGCTGTCGGGTAAATCCGCAAAAACTTCTGCACAAGTTTTGTCGGTTTTAGAGAGTATTTCTAACAATCTTGCGCCCGTATATAGAGCGTCATCAAAGCCGTACCAACGCTCTTTAAAGAATATATGGCCCGACATTTCACCACCAAGAGCGGCACCAGTTTCCTTTAGTTTTGCTTTAATAAAGCTGTGTCCTGTGCGCGACATAATAGGTACACCACCGTGCTCAGTAATGTCTTTGGGTAATAGTGAAGAGCATTTAACGTCAAAGACGATTTTGGCACCAGCGTTACGACTTAGAACATCTCTGGCATAGAGAATCATTTGCCTGTCTGCCCAAATGACATTGCCTTTATTATCAATAAGCCCAAGTCTATCACCATCGCCATCAAAGGCAAGACCCATGTCGGCGCCAGTTTCGAGCACCTCTTTGATAAGATCTTGTAAATTTCCGAGTTTTGAGGGGTCGGGGTGGTGATTCGGAAATCGTCCATCGACCACGCAGAAAAGTTTAGTCACTTTAGCACCAAGCGCTTCGAACAGCTTTGGTGCAATATTGCCGGCCACGCCATTGCCACAATCGACAACAATGCTGAGTTTCTTATTGAGCTTGATGCCAGATGTGATGGTGTTGATGTAATCGTTGTCAATATTGACAGACATTGACGAGCCTGCACCCGATGCATAATCTTGGTTGATAATTCTGTTGTATAAATCCTGTATGCGATTTGATGAGAGTGTTTCGCCGGCAATCATGATTTTAAAGCCGTTGTATTCTGGTGGATTATGCGAACCGGTGATCATTACCCCAGAAGTAACCCCTTTGGTGTAGGTTGAAAAATACACCAGAGGCGTTGGTACCATACCCACGTCAATAACATGACAACCGCTCTCAATCAACCCAGCTTTCAGTTCATCCATTAGCATCATGCCGCTTAGACGCCCATCCCTGCCAACTACCACACCACGCTCACCTTTAGCAACAGACTCGCTTCCAATTGCGCGACCGATGGCTTTAACTACGCTTGGAGCCAGTTCGTCTTCGACAATTCCTCGAATATCGTAAGCTTTGAAAATTAAGGGTGATATTTTCATGTTTGAGGCCTTAGCATTTGATAAAATTAAAAAACAGATATTTTATCAAACTAACGCTTATTGCAATGCAAGAAGACTTTGAGATTATTGAAATAAAGAACGATTTGATGGTGTTAAAAGCCCAACGACAAGAAGGGTGTAATACTTGCGCCTCGAAAGCCACATGCGGCACAGGTGTGTTATCGAGTTTTTTTGCTGGTTTTTCTGTGTTTAAGAAGCCTTTACAAAAAGGCGTCAAGGAAGGAGATGTTATCACTCTGGAAATTTCTTCAAAAGAACTCTTCTTCCGCGCCTTTCAGCTCTATCTGATGCCCTTACTGGCGCTCTTTGTAGGTGCGATTCTGTCTAGCCAATTATTTCCGGCTAATGATGTTATTCAGACGTTGATGGGTCTCGCTGCTTTTGCACTCAGTTTGGTCTTTTTAAAGGTTTACCTAAAGTGAGATCTTTGTGACAGTTATTTTAGATTTGGTAGTGGGATTTTCATTGTTTTACAAGGCATATTTTTAGAGGCTCTACTTGTTGTAAGGCGATAAAATTTAACACAGGAAAATATAGTGCAAAGCCTGCCCTTGGGTGAAAAATTCCCTATCCCGAAGGGCTGAGGTTAACAATGTTAAAGCTAAGCCAAACAACGCCTTGGCGTTTGTTTGTGCGAAACTTATACTTTAGTGTAAAAAGTGCAGAAAAATTCTCATCAATAGCTAGTGCTATTAATTTCAAATTTTTACACATTTTTTATTCATTTTTATCATTCAGTAAATTCAAACAATAATTGTCACAAAGGTCTCAAAGTAAACACTGTGGTCATTTATTTGGCATAAAATACGCACCTTGCTACTTGAATTTTAATCGTTGTTAGGTTGAACTGAATTATATGACAAATAGGGATAAGGACATTGACCCCCAAGAAACCATCGAATGGCTAGATGCTTTTCGATCAGTTGCACGCTTTGAAGGTGAAGATAGAGCCAAATTTATTCTGAACCAATTAATGGACATGGCTCACAGCGAGGGTATGGACTTACCCGAAGGTGTAAACACAGCTTATCTCAATTCCATTCCTGTCGAAAAAGAAACCGAGCTCGTGGTTAAGCACGAAATTGAGCACCGAATTAAGTCGATTATTAGGTGGAATGCGATGATTATGGTGGTTAAAGCCAATCAAGTTTCATCGGAATTGGGTGGTCATATTGCATCATTTGCATCCAGTGCGACACTGTATGAGGTGGGCTTTAATCATTTTTATCGTGGTAACGATGCTGATCAAGGTGCTGATTTAATATTTTTTCAAGGCCATATCGCTCCAGGAATATATTCGCGCGCTTTTTTAGAAGGGCGAATTACCGAAAAGCAAATGCTTAATTTTCGCCAAGAGGCAAATCATCCAGGATTGTCTTCTTACCCCCACCCTTGGTTAATGCCTGACTTTTGGGAGTTTCCGACTGTATCGATGGGTCTTGGCCCCATTATGGCTATTTATCAAGCGCGTTTTATGAAGTACCTTCATCACCGTGAGATTATTAAAACCGACAAACGCACTGTCTGGACTTATATCGGTGATGGCGAAACAGACGAGCCCGAATCTTTAGGCGCTATTTCGCTGGCCGGTAGAGAAAAACTAGACAATCTTATTTTTGTTATTAATTGTAATCTTCAACGCTTGGATGGTCCAGTTCGAGGCAACGGCAAAATCATTCAGGAGCTGGAAGCAATGTTCCGTGGTGCGGGTTGGAACGTCATTAAGGTTATTTGGGGCAGGGACTGGGATGCGTTGTTAGCCAAGGATACCTCTGGTTTGTTAAAAAAACGCATGGAAGAGGTTGTTGATGGTCAATATCAGGCCTATAAAGCCAAAGACGGCGCTTACGTGCGCAGTCACTTTTTTGGTGCGTATCCAGAATTATTAAAATTAGTTGAACACCTAAGTGATGATGAAATATTTGCCCTCACGCGTGGCGGCCATGATCCAAATAAAATGTATCAAGCTTATAAAAGAGCGAAAGAGCATGTTGGTCAACCTACGGTTATTTTAGCTAAAACCGTTAAAGGGTACGGCATGGGTGAGGCTGGTGAGGGAAAAAACACCACTCACTCTCAAAAGAAGCTTGGTGTTGAGGCATTAACCCGCTTTGCGAAACGGTTTAACATTCCTGTCACCGAAGAAGATGCAAAACAATTAAATTTTTACAAACCCGCTGAAGACAGTGAAGAGATCACTTATCTCAAAGAGAGGCGAAAAGCTTTGGGTGGATTTTTGCCGCTTAGAAGCTTTGAATTGGAAAAACTAAAAACGCCAGATATTAGCGTCTTTGATGTTCTGCTTAAATCCTCTGGCGAAAAAGAACTATCAAGCACTAAGGCATTTGTGCGCTTCTTAACCCTGCTTGTTCGTGATAAACAATTAGGGCCTAGAGTTGTACCGATTGTGCCGGATGAGGCGAGAACTTTTGGCATGGAAGGCTTGTTTAGGCAGATGGGTATTTATTCTTCTTCTGGGCAATTATACGAACCTGAGGACGCCGAAACAGTCATGTGGTATAAGGAAGACATCAAAGGCCAAGTTTTGCAAGAAGGTATTAATGAGGCGGGTGCGATTTCGGATTGGATTGCCGCCGCAACTTCGTATGCGTCGCACAATGTCACTATGATTCCTTTTTATATTTATTACTCTAAGTTTGGGTTTCAGCGGGTTGGTGACTTAGCGTGGGCTGCTGGAGATATGCAAGCAAAGGGCTTTTTAATGGGTGGCACTGCAGGGCGTACAACGCTTGCTGGTGAGGGGCTTCAACATCAAGACGGCGATTCTTTAATTATTTCCAACACCATTCCAAATTGTATTTCTTACGATCCAACCTATGCTTACGAATTAGCGGTTATTCTTTGTGATGGTATGAGTCGGATGTACGAAAAAATGGAAAATATTTTCTACTACATTACCTTAATGAACGAAGCTTACCCCCACCCTGAAATGCCAAAAGGTGTTGAGCAGGGCATTATTAAGGGTATTTATCCATTAAAAGTTGTTGGCAAGGGCAGTATTGAGGTTCAATTATTGGGCAGTGGGGCGATTCTCAGAGAAGTGGAAAAAGCTGCAGAAATCCTCGATAAAAATTGGGGGGTTAAATCGTCCATTTGGAGTGTAACCAGCTTTAATGAATTAACACGTGAAGCGCAAAAAGTGGATAGAGATAATCGATTTAATATCGATGGAAACCTACAGGTTCCTTATGTAACTAAGTGCTTAGAAGGGACAAAAGGGCCAGTAATTGCAGCAACAGACTACATCCGTAATTACGCTGAGCAAATTCGTAAATTTGTGCCAGCACGTTATGAAGTTTTGGGTACTGATGGCTTTGGTCGTTCGGATACAAGAAGTGAATTAAGAATCTTTTTTGAAGTGAATGCCAACTATATTGCTTTTGCAACTCTAAGGGCTTTGGTTGATGAAGGTTCTCTAGATACTAAAATATTGGCTGATGCTATAAAACAATTGGACATCGATACAAACAAGCCAAATCCAATGTATGTTTAGGAAAGCAGCATGAATACACAGCAATATTTAGAGCAACTTAAGTCGGGCGAAGAAATGAAATTTTTAGACTTTACTGACTTAATTGACAACGAGTACACATTTCTGCCCACTGCCTTTATGAATGCCGATTTAGCGAATAAAGATGACGAAAATCAAGGTTCTGCCAAGGTGTTTTGTTTTGGATTAATGCATTCTCTTTCAGAAAGAGAGGTTGTTAAGTGTTTTGGAGAGCATTACCAGTCTGTGTTAGATTCCCCCCAAGATCCAAGCTCACATTTGAATATTCGAAGTTTTATGAATAGTGGATGGGGAGGGGTTACAATTGATTTTTCTGCCTTAACTATTAAAGAAAACATCAATGACACAAGCAGTTTCCGTAGAAGAAAGTAAAGCATTTAATAGAGGTATTTATACTACTTTTCTTAGTGCATTTCTTGTTCTTTTTCAGATTGGAATATACTTTGTCTACATCCCATGGAACGCTGAAAGGCTTCAAATAACTGAATCAGAAATTGGTATTGGGTTATTAGTTTTTGGTATTTCAAATCTAATTGGAAATCAAACCTCAGGGCGATTGATTGTTCCAAGGATAGGCACAAAAAATTCTATTGCTATAGGCATTCTAGGAGTAGCTTATTGCCCTTTATTTCTAATATTATCACCAAGTTATCTCTGGTTTTTATTGGTTTATATACCTTTTGGATTTTTTGTTGGATTTTTTGCTCCTTCTGCTCAATCTCAAATATCAATGATTGAAAGTAAAACCTCTGCAATACTTACTCCTCTCTATCATGCTGCATTTAGTGTTGGCTCTTTGGTTGGGGCTTTTTCCGCATTTTTTACGATTAAATACATAGATAATCCACCTTTAATATTTTTAATTACAGGCACGATGTTAATTTTGGGCTCATTAACAATATATATATTTGGACTCTCAAAATCATTTGAAGCTCTTGAAAAAACTCTTAAATTTAAATTACCAAAAAACTCAATACTAATTTTTGGTCTTTTAATGATGATGAACTATGCGACTATGGGCATAATTCTTGATTGGTCTGCACTCTGGTTAACAAAAGATTTATTGATACCTTTGTATTTAGGTGGAACTATTATTATTGCTTTCAATATTGGTGAAATTACGGCAAGATTAATTGCTTCAAAGATGATAAAAAAGACAAGTGAAAAATTTATTGGAGGCTATTTAAGTATCCTTGCTGGAATAGTTCTTTTCTTCTCAATATTAACGACAAATTTCTATGTAATCGTTTTTGGAATACTTTTATTTGGCTTTGGAACAGCAAACTTTGTAGCAATTATATACAGACAAGCTATCAAAATAACAGACGAACCAATAGCTTTAACTGTTGCAAATCTTGTGACTTTAGGGTTTGCTGGCTTTATTTTTGGACCAGCTCTAGTTGGGTATTTGGCTGAGTATTTAGGTTTGACTTTTAATATGTACCTTTTGTGTATAGTATGGGGTCTTAATGGAGTCGCTCTTTTAATAATGATGAAACGAATAAAGCAAGCTTAATTTTTAAAGCTTAAAAAATTAATACATCTTAAGATTTAGTGGCTCATGTACAAAATCCCTAGGGTGAAAATCTTCTCTCTCAAAACAATTTAAACCTCTTTTTTCATTCTCTTCTAGATATCCTTCGTGATCAGGTCTTTGCTCAAGCCACAAACAGATTGCCTCATCAGGTCAATCATCATAGATGCCTGTTGCATACGAAGAGTTAAAGATGCATAAAGGAAAAAATAAAATTAATAAATTAAGAAAAGATTTCATGACATTAATCTCGATATTTGGAGGTAATTTAAATATTGGCCTAATTAAGAAAGATTTTCAATTTTTATTTAGTAGTGAGGAGGGTTGTCATCAATGATTTGGGATTGATTAGATTCAGATTGATTGATTAGCTTTTCATTTGTTTCTTTAATCTGATTATTAAGTTTTTCGATTGTTTCACCTTGACGAAAAACAACCATATTAAGTTCGTCTAACATATGCTGTAGATGGGCTATTTTTTCTTCTAGGTTTATTAGTTGTTCTTCGGACATAGGTATAAAAAGCCACCTTGCGGTGGCTTTAATTTGTTTTACTTGTCGATCAATGCTTTAAGTGAAAGTTTGATTCTACCACGATCGAGGCCAAGGACTTTAACCTCGATTTCTTGACCTTCTTTAAGGTAGTCTTCAACCTTTTCAACGCGTTCGTGAGCGATTTCAGAGATGTGAAGTAAGCCGTCTTGGTTTGGCATGATGGTTACAAACGCGCCAAACTCAACGATCTTAGCAACTTTACCCAAGTAAACCTTGTTTATTTCAGGTACTGCTGTAACGTCTTTAACCATTTGTACAGCTTTCTCAAAACTCTCGTCATCGTTAGCAAAAACATTAACGTTTCCGTCGTCATCAACATCGATACTTGCGCCAGACTGGGAAATAATACCTCGGATTGTCTCACCACCTTTACCGATTAGATCGCGAATCTTATCCGTTGGAATCTTGATTACTTTGGTTTTAGGTGCATTCTTTGATGCTGCATTAGGTTCAGAAATTACCTGATTCATTTGACCAAGAATGTCAAGTCTTGCAACTTTGGCTTGCTTCAAAGCAATTTCCATAATGTCTTTAGTGATGCCTTGGATTTTAATGTCCATTTGCAGGGCATTAATACCACGTGACGTACCAGCAACTTTAAAGTCCATATCGCCAAGGTGGTCTTCATCGCCCAAGATGTCTGTCAAAACTGTGAAACGATCTTCGTCTTTAACAAGACCCATCGCAATACCAGCAACCGGTGCTTTAATTGGCACACCTGCATCCATTAATGCAAGTGATGAACCGCAAACACTTGCCATCGAGCTTGAGCCGTTTGATTCAGTAATTTCAGAAACCACACGAATTGTGTATGGATACTCTTCGATGCTTGGTAGGCAGGCAGCAATACCACGGCGCGCAAGACGACCATGGCCGACTTCACGACGCTTAACGCCCATTACGCGACCTGTTTCACCAACACAGTATGGAGGGAAATTGTAATGAAGCATGAAGTGATCTTCAATCCGATCGTTTGTTTCAAGTTTTTCAATAAGTTGTGCATCACGCTTAGAGCCTAATGTTGTTACAACCAAAGCCTGCGTTTCACCGCGAGTGAATAATGCAGAGCCGTGTGTGTTGTTAAGCACACCTGTTTCAATTGCAAGCTCACGAACAGTGTCACTGTCACGACCGTCAATACGTGGCTCACCAGCAAGGATGCGCTCACGAACCGTTGATTTTTCAATTTTCTTAATGTAGTCTTTAACTTCATCTGCACTAGGTGCATCTTCTTCATCAGTGCTAAGCGTTGCAACAGCGGCTTCTTTAACCTCGGTCATCATGGCTTGACGTTCCATTTTGTCAACGGTTGTGTAGGCTTGTGCAATTTTTTCGCCAAACTGAGATTGAATCGCAGAAAGTAGCGTTTCGTTTGTTGCAGGAGCAACCCATTCACGTGGCGAGACACCGACCTCGAGAGCGAATTCAGCAACACTGTCAATAACCACCTGGAATTGCTCGTGGGCAAACATAACTGCGCCAAGCATAATTTCTTCAGAAAGCTCACTGGCTTCTGACTCAACCATTAATACAGCGTCTTTTGTACCAGCAACAACCATGTCAAGATCAGAAGTTTCTAGATCCGAGTAAGTTGGGTTGATGATGTAGTTGCCGTCTTGGTAACCAACACGTGCAGCACCAATTGGACCGCTGAACGGTACACCAGAAATAGCCAATGCAGCCGATGTGCCCAGCATTGCTAGAACATCTGGATCAACATTCTTGTTTGCAGAAATCACCTGAATCATAACCTGAACTTCGTTCATGTAGCCGTTAGGGAATAGTGGGCGAATAGGGCGGTCAATCAGGCGAGAAGTTAGAGTTTCTTTCTCACTTGGTCGGCCTTCACGCTTTAAAAAACCACCTGGGATTTTTCCTGCAGCGTAAGTCTTTTCGATGTAGTCAACAGAAAGAGGGAAGAAGCTTTGTCCTGCTCTGGCCTCTTTGGCGCCAACGACACTTACTAATACCTGTGTGTCGTCCATGCTGGCAAATACTGCACCGTGTGCTTGACGTGCAATTCTGCCTGTTTCGAATGTAATTGTGCTGTTGCCAAATGCAAAGCTTTTTCGAACAATGTTCATGTCCATATTGAGTCTCCAATAATTAAATAAAATGTCTTATGGATTACGCAATAAGCTTTATCTCAAACGCACCCGACGGATGCATTTGAGATAAAACTTACCTAAACACATAAAACCCTGTGGATTATCCCCTAAATCATATCTATATATATGTTAATTAACGCTCTGCGTGTTACTATTGCTGAACTGCTTGTGTTTAGTTTCGACTAACTTCAACGGTGCAAGTGAGCAGGGGCTCGCAAGCTTTCCAGCTGTCTGATTTTGAAGCTTGTAATATTACTTTATGCGTTAAATCGAATAGCAGGACAAGTCGGCTATTTTGAAAATGATTTTATATACTTATTTAAGTTGGCAGTTAACACTAATTAACTAATGACAATCAAGTACACTAAGGCGATATATGCGCTAATGTAAGGCTGCAAATGTTTTGTTGAGGTATTGTTTTCGTAGCCCATGGCTAGAGGTTGATACAATTGTCAGCATTTATTCAGCTTTACTGGCTTTACTTTTTTTTGGTAACTTAATACTTATGTCAGTTATATCTTTTCCTCCATCAAGATTTAGCCCGTCTGAAGCGCACCAAATAGCAAAAACTTTATATGGTTTTGAAGTCTCAGTTAAAGTCTTGGATAGTGAGCGAGATCAGAATTTTTATTTGAAACGTGAAGATGGCAAGGAATTTGTATTAAAGATTTCAAATCCGGCGGAGGATGTTGAACTCATTAAGTTACAGGTCGCTAGTTTGAAGCATATTGCCAACTTTGATTCCTCCATACAAGTACCAAGCACGATCCAGACTGTAGGTGGTGAATTTATTAGTCGGCATAATGGCTGTTTTATTCGCCTACAATCTTTTTTAGCAGGACACTTTATAAAGGACATTGAGAATCCTGAGTCTTTCTTATTGGAAGAATTTGGCGCATTTCTGGGTAAGTTGGACGTTGCTTTTCGAGAGTTTGATTATCCGGATTTAAAGCGTAAATGGATATGGGATGTTAGAAATATTGACTTTTTGAAAAGTCATTTAGACTATATTGAGAGTGAGTCTGATAAAGCTGTAGTGCGTCATTTTATTGCAAATTATCAGTTAAACATTGTGCCGAATGAAAAATATTTACGCACCCAGTATATTCATAATGATGGCAATGATTACAATGTACTTCTAAATGACAATGGCCACATATCTGGCGTTATTGATTTTGGTGATATGGCGCATACTTTTTTAGCAAGCGAATTAGCGGTAGCCATCACTTATCTTATTCTAGAAGAAGCAGAGCCTGAGACGAAGATCAAGTCGGTTGTGCAGGGATTTCAATCAGTTTATCCATTAAGAGACGAAGAAATTGAGTCACTCATTCATCTTGTTTGTGTACGCGCGTGTTTTAGCGTGGTAACAGCGAACTACCGAAAAAAACTATTTCCTGAAAACAAGTATATTTCTGTTACTGAGCCATACGCATGGACATTTCTGAAAAATTTTGCTGACAAAGAATTAAGTAATTTTAAAATATATTAAAAAGTGAAATCCAAAAAAAATACATTGGAGTTGAGAAAAAAACACCTGGGTCCGTCACTCTCTCTGGCTTATTCAGAGCCACTAAAAATACTCAGGGGGAAAGGGCAATATTTGTATGATGAAAAAGGCAAGGAGTATTTAGATTGTGTTAATAATATCAGTCATGTTGGGCATTGCCATCCTGCTGTTATCCAGGCGGCTCACGAGCAGAATCAACTATTAAATACTAACACTCGCTACCTGCATGATAATATTGTTGAGTTGGCTGAGAAGCTTTGCAGAAAATTACCCAAACCCTTGTCCATTTGTCATTTTGTAAATTCGGGTAGTGAGGCGAACGAGCTGGCTTTAAGAATGGCCAGAGCATATACGGGCAATGATAGCACAATTGTCCTAGATCACGCCTACCACGGAAACACCGACTCTCTAATCAATATCAGTCCTTATAAATTTAATGGTAAGGGTGGGCAGGGAAAGTCAAAACATGTTGAAGTTGTTCCGATGCCAGACTTATTCAGGGGTGAATTTAATAACCCAAAAACGGCGGGGAAACAATATGCCCAAGCGGTTCAGGAGGCAGTTAATAAGCACGGTGGGGGTTCAACCTTTATGGCTGAATCGATGTTAGGTTGTGGTGGACAAATCCCGTTACCAAATGATTTTTTAGCGGAGTCGTATAAATGGATAAGGGCGTCCTCTGGAGTTTGTATCAGTGATGAGGTTCAGGTGGGTTTGGGCAGAGTGGGCTCTGCCTATTGGGGGTTTGAGACACAAGAAGTCATCCCGGACATCGTCACAATTGGCAAACCGCTGGGTAACGGCCACCCTATAGCAGCTGTTGTGACCACAGCTGAAATAGCAAGCTTCTTTAATAATGGCATGGAGTATTTCAATTCTTTTGGTGGCAACCCAGTTTCTTGTGCAATTGGACTCTCTGTTCTCAATGTAATCGAACAGGAGGGGTTGCAGCAGAATGCCCTAAATGTAGGAAATTATTTGTTCTCAGAGTTGTGTTTATTAAAAGATAAATTTTCATTGATTGGCGATGTTCGAGGCGCTGGATTATTTATTGGAATCGAATTGGTTGAAGACAGAAAAACCTTGAAACCGGCAACAGAAAAGGCAAAGTTGATTACTGATAAAATGAAAGAACTTGGCATACTTCTCAGTACTGATGGGCCACATAATAATGTTATTAAAATTAAACCTCCTTTGGTCTTTACCCAGGACAATGCAAAGTTGTTGGTGGATTCATTGTCAAAGTTATTAGCTCGCCTGTTTTAGTTAAAGAGTCTTATTGTGTTTTGTGCTTTAACCAACGTCAGAAGGTGCCTAAATTTTTGATTTTATTACTGATAACAGGCGATCAATATCGGCTTCGTCGTTATATATATGGGGTGAGATGCGCAACCCCAAACTTCTGCAGTCGAGTGTGATTAGTGGTTATTCAGACCAAGTTAATCCCCAAGCTGTAGGCCTCAATGCCTTGGTGTATGTTTTTGTTCGATTGACTGAAAACTCTAATGACAATGCCGATGTTTTTGAAAAGGCGATGGCAAACTTAGCGCAAGTTATTGAATGCAGCGTTATCACCGGTGCACACGATTATTTGTTAAAAATTATTGCCACCGACTTGCTCGGCTACGAAAGCTTTGTGAAAAAATCTTTGGGTAGTTTGAAGTGCATTGCAAGTGTCGAATCGACAGTTGTATTGAAACAAACATTTTCAAAAAGCACTTTTCCTATTAAATAAGAGGTGTATTTTTTGTTTAGCAGCTAAGAGCGCAACCTGCGAATAAGAGCAAGTATTTGCAAGCGAGAAGCCAGAAGATAGTTGCTTGAGTCGTGATCAATGATTTTAAGGCTACGCGTGTTGCAGAAGTCGATAACAATTTCTTTGTCAATATTGCTACAATCAAACGATTCGCCATTAATGTAACAATTAATGTCATCACCTGATAGTTGATAGGCGATACGGCAACATGGTTGCAGCTCGTAAGTCGCCTCAAGATCAAGTGGCTTAAGCTCGTTGTAGGCGCTAATTTCATTCATGTTTTGCTCGTCCATTGGGTCAAGCTTTGTAACAAAGGCGCCAAAAAAATCATCAGGCAATGCAATACCCTCTAGAAACGATTTGGCTTGACTAAAAGCCGCTTCAGGAATGAGGGCTGCTGAGTCCTCTTCTTGCCACTCAGGGTCTTGGTAATAAGTGATTTTTTCAACTGTATCGCCAATATCCATCGCTAACAACATTTCTTGGTGTGAGTAAGAGCGATAACCGATGGACAGCGTCATACAATCATCATCCAAGCTAACGCCATGATGAGCAACTTTAGGTGGCACGTAAACCACATCCCCGGGTTCAGCATCCCAAACAACTTCTGGGTTAAACTCCTTCATGATTCTGAGGGGTACATTACTTAGATAGTTGTCAAGAGTGCAATTTTCGGTACTAATATGCCAGCGCCTCCTACCACCTCCTTGTAGTAAAAAAACATCGTAATAGTCAAAATGAGGGCCGACACCTCCGCCTTTTGCTGCGTAAGAAATCATCACGTCATCAAAGCGCCAACGCGGAATAAAATCAAATTGATCGATGAGGTGATAAACCTCATCAACGTAGCGGTCTACTCCTTGAACAAGCAGTGTCCAATTATCGTCAGGTAATTCAGAAAACATTTCTTCTGGAAATGCACCATTTGTTAATTGCCAGTTATTGTCATCAGTTGAACCTATAATAATTCTTGATTCGAATTCAGCTTCACAGGCAAGGCCGGCCAACTCATCGGGTGAAAGTGGTGAAATGAAATCTGGTAACGCTTGTTTGATTAACAGGGGCTTTTTCTGCCAATAATCTCGCAGAAATTCTTGCTGTGATATTTTTCCAAAATGAATCATTACGTATTATTTCAAAAATTCAATGCTATTATTTTATTAAAATATAGCTAATCGCGATGCACTAAATGCATCGATTAAACGCTAATCAGGACAAGTAATTATGAATAAAGTATTGATAACGATCATTGATTGCGAGAAATACCCTTTTAAAAGCAAGGATTTTCGAGTTCAATGCAAACAACAACTGGACGCTAATGGTTTATTAGTTTTGAGTGGGCTGCTTTTGCCAAGCGCAATACAAGCACTTATAGAAGAGGCAAACGCGAATGAGCATCTTGCTTATTATTGTGAAAATAACCACAATGTTTATTTGAGGCCACAAGACGAATCGTTGTCAGAAAACCACCCAAGAAATCAAATTGTTAGTTCTTCAAAGGGCTGTATTACAGATGATCAGGTGCCCAGTGAGTCACCCCTTAAGGCGTTATATAACGCTAAAGAATTTCAGGATTTTCTTTGTGCTGTATTAGGTGAGAGTGCCTTGTACAAATATGATGACAATCTCTCTTCTGTAAACGTTCATTACGCATGTGCAGGACAGGAGTTGGGCTGGCATTTTGACAATTCATCTTTCGCAATAACATTGTTAATTCAAAAGCCTAAAGGCGGCGGTTCTTTTGAATACATTCGTGACTTTAGGAATTCAGAAAATGATGAGATGAATTATGAGGGGGTTGGCGCGCTACTTGCTGGCGAGCACTCACCCGATGTTTTATCGATTGAGCCGGGTGACCTTGTTTTGTTTCGTGGACGTAATTCGTTACACAGAGTAACACCCACGAAGGGTGATAGGGTTAGAATTTTATCCGTTTTGGCTTACAATACAGAGCCGGGTGTGCAGTTATCAGAATCAGCTCGAATGACGTTTTATGGCAGGTTAAACTGAGCTTAAACTCATTAATTCTCTGTTTGAACGGCTTGCACTCTTTTTTTTGGTGCAATGGTATGATTGTGCTCTTTAACGAACTTTGGAGGATGCAATGAAAGGAAGCTGCTTGTGCGGTGGTGTTGTCTACGAGATTGACCCGCCTTTTAAGATTTTTCAATATTGTCACTGCTCACGCTGCCGCAAATTTACAGGCAGTGCACACGCTGCCAATCTATTTGTGCCACCCAGTCAATTTCGTTGGCTTAAAGGTAAAGAGCAACTGGGGAGGTTTGAACATCCAGAGGCAAAATACTTTGCAACGGGTTTTTGCATAAATTGCGGATCATCAATGCCTTGGGCGGTTAAAGGCGGTGTAAATATCGTTGTGCCTGCTGGAACACTGGACGAAGATCCAGAGATTAAACCACAACAAAGTATCTTTTGGGATTCCCGTGCGTGCTGGTTTGAGGAAAATCAAGATTTAATAAAGTTCGAGGGAACTGGTTAAAAGGGCAAAAAAAATAAGTAAGTAGGTGTAGAAAATAACAATGAAGATATCAGGTAAAAAAGCACTCGTTTTTGGCGGGACGTCTGGCATTGGCCTTGCCACTGCAAAACAACTTGCGGCGTTAGGAGCCAAAGTCGTTTCAATCAGTCGCCACCCACAAAAAGCTGGCGATAAGTTAAAGGGTATTTCGCTGCAAAAGTGTGATGTTCGTGATCGAGAGGCATTAGCAAAACTATTTCAAGGGCACGCACCTTTTGACATATTGGTGAGCACTGCACCCGGTGGAACAAGATCTCTTGGTCCTTTTCTAGAAATGGATATGGATGGTTATCAGACCTCTTTTGATAAATTATGGGGTTATGCGAATGTTGTGCGTTTTGGCGCGCAGTATATGAGCAAAGAGGGGGCTATCGTGCTCGTTAGCGGAGCGCCAGCACGAAGACCTAAAGCTGGGCAAGTGTCATTAGCCTCAGTTGGTGCGGCAGTTGAGACAATGGTTAGAACAGTTGCATCTGAATTAGCACCGCGGCGTATTAATGTAGTCTCTCCTGGGATTATCGATACACCGATGGTTTCCATTGAAGGAAAAGAGCGAGAGACATTATTTAAAGAACGAACTAGCGACCACATAATCCCACGTGCTGGAACTGCAGAAGAGGTGTCACAGGGTATTTTATTTGCAATTCAGAACGATTTTGTCACTGGCACAACCATTGATGTGGATGGCGGCTGGTTACTTTCTTAAAGAATGTTGACACAATCATCTTAATGTCCATTTTTGTTAACTAAAATAACAACCTTATTCACTGTGTAATCTTAAGAGTAATCATGAAAAAAACATTCAAATTAACACATCCAAAAATCAAACCCGCAAGGCTTGTTGAAGCGGTCAGACGTGATGTGAAAAAATACCTAAAAAGAGAGGGTAGAAAAGCCCTTCCTGAGGGTGTTGATTATTGGGACTTTGATTGCAAATACGGCCCAACTGAAGACAGGGCGGAAGTTATTCATACGGCCGAACTTAGTAAATGCATTGGTGAAGCTGAGGCGGAAGGCTTAGAATCGTTTTATTTGGAAATACTGGCCAAGCCGGGTTACAGAACCAAAAAACCTACGGAGCCTGACTTTGAAGAGTAATTCATAACTCTTTTAGCCATTACGCTTTCAATATTTAATAAATGACAGGTTTTCTTTCTGGCTTCGTATTGGGATTAAGTTTGATTTTGGCAATTGGTGCGCAAAATGCCTTTATTCTTAAACAGGGCTTAAAACAACAACACGTCTTTATCTTGTGCTTAATTTGTGCAATTTCTGATGCTGTGCTCATTATTATTGGCGTATTTGGCTTTTCTCTTGCTATCAATATTTTGCCTGAAGTGGAATCTTTTGCTCGATATGCAGGTGCTATTTTCCTTTTAGTCTACGGTGCTCGAAGTTTTTACTTTGCTTTTAATAGCAATGATGCATTGAAAGAAAGTGAGGTATCTAAAACTTCACTTGCGCCAGCTGTATTGGCATGCCTCGCGTTTACATGGTTAAACCCTCATGTGTATTTAGACACGCTTTTTCTGCTCGGCTCTGTTTCTACTCAATACCTCGATGAGCAATATCAATTTGCATTGGGAGCGACGATTGCCTCATTTGTATTTTTCTTTTCTTTGGGATACGGGGCTCGCTTATTGGCGCCTATTTTTAACAAACCCATGGCTTGGAAAGTGCTAGAATTTGTTATTGGTTGCATCATGTGGCTCATTGCAATTAGCTTGGTTATTGTTTAGTTGAGGCCTTTACGTAAAGCATTTTATGTTTGATAGTGGGATTTTTTTTATTTTACAAGGCATATTTTTTTGAAGTTCTACTTGTTGTATAGCGATAAAATTTAACACAGGAAAATATAGTGCAAAGCCTGCCCTTGGGTGAAAAATTCCCTATCCCGAAGGGCTGAGGTTAACAATGTTAAAGCTAAGCCAAACAACGCCTTGGCGTTTGTTTGTGCGAAACTTATACTTTAGTGTAAAAAGTGCAGAATAATTCTCATCAATAGCTAATGCTATTAATTTCAAATTTTTACACATTTTTTATTCATTACTACCACTCAGCAAACTTTAAAATGATTTATGTAAAGGCCTCTAGTAATTATTTATGTCAGATTCAGAAAATACAAATCTACAAACCCACGAAGATGGTATCACTCGTTGTTATTGGGGAAAAGACGACTTAGATTATCGCAAATACCATGATGAAGAATGGGGTAGACCGACCACCAATGATTTTCGACTCTTTGAAAAAATTTGCTTAGAAGGCTTTCAATCGGGACTTTCATGGCTAACCATCCTACGAAAGCGCGAGAATTTTAGGAAGGCGTTTGCTGGGTTCGACTTTAATAAAGTCGCTCAATATAATGATGAGAATGTTGCTCAGCTTCTACAAAATAGCGGCATTATTCGTCACCGAGGAAAGATCGAGGCAACGATTAATAATGCGCATCGAGCCATAGAGATTGTTGATGAATTTGGAAGCCTCTGTACCTACATTTGGCAATGGGAACCAAAGTCAAAAGAACCACACATTGGCAAGGGGGATTACGATCATCCTATCCCTAGTATCACCAAAACATCCCAAGCGTTAAGCAAAGATTTAAAAAAACGCGGGTGGAAGTTTTTCGGCCCAACAACAGCCTACGCCTTTATGCAGGCAATGGGGCTGGTTAATGATCATGTAGAAGGTTGTGCTTTCAGAGGTGTTGCAATCAAATTAAGGAAGGAATTATAACTTCCATAATATGAAAACCCCACCCAAGAAAGCTAAAAAAACTAGCCTGTTCCCAATAAATCTGTCCCCAATAAATTTCAGATTTGTGCCCACGTATTAGAACAAGAGACCCGCTTCACGATTTGAAAACTATTTGAACAATCTTTTAATTAAAACACATGAAAAAACGCAGATTAGGCTCATCCGGAATTTCAGTCAACCCAATTGGCTTGGGGGCGATGCCGCTGTCCACTGTTAATCGACCGACTAGTCAACAAGCGATACATCTAATTTGTGAGGCATTGGACGCAGGTATTGATTTTATTGATACAGCGGATGTTTATTGTCTGGACGATAATGATATTGGCCACAATGAACGTTTGATTGCCAAAGCGTTCAAAGCTTGGCAGGGTAGTACACCTGTTACTGTTGCGACAAAAGGCGGTTTAGTGCGACCCAACGGCGATTGGGTTGATAATGGCCACCCTGATCACCTCAAGGCTGCCTGTGAGGCAAGCTTAATTGCACTTGATACAGAAACCATTGATTTGTATCACTTTCATGAACCCGATAAAAAAGTGCCTTTTGAAGAAAGTATGGGCGCTTTGATTGACCTTAAGAATGCTGGAAAGATTCGTAATCTTGGCCTTTCAAATGCCACTCTTGAGCAGATTATCCAAGCCCGTAAAATGGTTGATATTGTTAGTGTCCAAGATCGCTGTAGCCCCTTTGACCTTGATTATTTTCGCAATGGTATTATTGATTACTGCGAACAACAAAACATCGCTTTTTTGGCTTACAGTCCCGTTGGTGGTGGCAATGGTAAAGTTCGCACTGAGAATAGTCATCCACTGAACAAAGTAGCACAGGCCTTTGACGCAACACCTTATCAAATTGCACTGGCATGGTTGCTTGGGAAGTCGCCAGTGATGATTCCAATTCCTGGGGCCAGCCGCGTCGAAAATGCTATCAGCAGTGCCGATGCTATGTCTATTAAATTATCAGATGACGATATGCTTTATCTTAATCAAGCCTTTGGCGTTGCGAAAACCTAAATAGAATCTATGAATAAAAAACTAACCCGTTCTCAATAATGCTCTAATTTTCTATTTTTTTTATGCTGTATCTTTAGTGCGCAGTCCAACCTTATCTTTATAACCCAATAAATCATGAATAACGAAGCTGTAGTTGACTTTTTAAAAGAAATAGAAAAATTTAAAACTTGTGAAAGAACGTGCCGTACAACAGACACAACTCGAGCTGAGAGCGATGCTGAGCACTCGTGGCATTTGGCTACTTTCCTTTTATTACTAGAGGATGAATTGCCTGAAGCTGACTTTACTAAAGTGCTTAAACTTGCTTTGATCCATGACTTGCCAGAGATATATGCAGGTGATACCAATCCCTATAGAGGTGATTTAACAAACAAAGAAGCAAACGAAAAAGCAGCAGCAGATAAATTGTTCAACATGTTGCCGAGCACTCCTAAGCTTAAATTTAAACAGCTATTTGAAGAGTATCTAAATCAAACGACCATTGAGGCGCGTTTAGTCAAATCGGCGGATAAATTGATGCCTTTGATTCAAAACCTTTGCACCAATAATGAGTATTCTTCCTATAGAAAGTTGGAAGTGGATTACCAAGAAGCGAAAGAATACTTAGATAAATACTTTCAAACAGGCGGTGTATTAAAACAAATGTACGAGAATCTTTTGCAAGAAGCCAAAGCCAAAGGAGTTTTTTATTAAATGCTTTTTAAATGCAGTCGGTAAATTGTGTACTTAGAGTGAGGCATAACAAAACTAATCTGTACCCAATAAATTTATAAGTCAAGGAGAATGAAGTGAAAATAACTGGCGAGTGTTTTTGTGGAGAAGTGAAATACCAAATTGATGGCAGACTTTGTGATGCAAGATCTTGCCACTGTTCCCGTTGCCGTAAAGCATTCAGCGCACAAGCATCCGCTTACGCATTGGTTGATCCATCAAAGTTTAAGTGGTTATCTGGTAAGGATATACTCACATCCTATATTGGAAGCCATGGCTTCGGATTGCAGTTCTGTAGTCAATGCGGTTCTACTCTTTGTGGTATTCTTAATGGTGTTGTTCATGGCGTCACATTGGGTTGCGTAAACGGTGATCCAGAAATTGAGATTGGCAAACACATTTATGTTGGCTCTAAAGCACAGTGGGAAATAATCCCTGAGGGTGTTCCGCAATTCAACGAAGGTGCGCCGGAAAATTAAAGGGGGTCGTTGTCTTTCATCATAGGAGAAACCGAGATGACAATTAAAGGCGGATGCTTATGCGGCAAGGTTCGTTACGAAATCACTGGGCCACTCTTTAGTGCAGATCACTGCCATTGCTCTATGTGTAGACGTCAGCATGGCGCAGCATTTTCTACTTATGCAAAATTTAATCCAGGTGATTTTAAATGGATTTCAGGGGAAGACTTTGTAAAAGTATTCGATCCGTCGTCAGCTGGTGGATGGTGCTTTTGTAGTGAGTGTGGTTCGACATTAGCAGGAACCGATAAAGGTGATACTACCACTGTAACGCTCGGCACGGTTGAGGGTGATCCAGGCATAAAGCCAGAGTCGCATATCTTCGTAGGCTCCAAAGCCCAGTGGCATGATATATGTGATAATCTTCCACAATTCGAAAAACGATCTCCAAATACCTGAGAGCCACTGTATTTAAAAAAACGTTAACCATTTATAAAAATAATAATTAAGGAAATAAAATGAAATTTAATATATACCTTTCAGGCGAGATTCACTCAGACTGGAGAGAGCAAATTATCGAAGGGTGCTCTCAAGAAAATCTTGAAATCTCTTTCTCTTCGCCGGTTACAAATCATGAGGCTAGTGATGCGGCAGGCGATTGTCTTGGCTTAGAGAGTGATTCTTTTTGGCGTGACCATAAGTCCGCCAAAGTAAATGCCATTCGTACCAAAACACAAATCGAAAAATGCGACTTAGCAATCATTCGTTTTGGTGAAAAGTACAAACAATGGAATGCCGCTTTTGACGCAGGTTATTGCGCTGCGCTCGGCAAGCCATACATCACATTGCATGACAAATCACTTGTTCATCCATTGAAAGAAGTCAATTCTCAGGCTCAAGCTTGGGCGCAAACCCCAGAACAAATAATAGAAATTCTAAAGTACTTACTCTGCCAAAAGTAAAAGCCTAACAAACGGCTGGCAAGGGTCTTTAAAGCCGTACACTTTTCTCATGAGTTATACAGGTGTTATAAAAAATTAATGAAGCAATCAATAATTGGTTACCATAAGGATGAAGAAAATGATTGGGTAGCTGAATTATTTTTGGTCATTTTCAGCATGTTAGGCATAATCCACCCTTCACCAATCGTCCATGGGTGGTAGTAGAATCGGGTCGTGATTTAATGTTAGGTTCTGAGCTAAATTGTCAAAAATGTGATTTGGGTGATCCAAAAGACATATTGAGATAGAGCCACATCTGGTTGTTAAGATTCACAATAATAATGGTAACACTTACTAATTATTATAACAATGACAAAATTAAGGTAATTAAGTACATGTCCACAACTCCCTTCCCCAACTTCCTATATGAAGAGTAATATTGTTATCAAGCCATTGATTGATCACCAAGAAGCCATCCCTGAACTTGTGGATTGGTTCGTTACGCAGTGGCCAGAATACTATGGTGTGGATGGCAAGGGAAATGCCCAAAAAGACGTTGAAAATTATGCAAATAATGGCACTATTCCGCTTGGCTTGGTTGCGTATAAAGGTAATCAATTGTGCGGTTTTATGGCGCTTAAAGCTGAGTCATTTGCCTCGCTGACCTATAGCGAACCGTGGGTAGGTGCTGGCTTTGTTTTGCCTGAAATGCGTGCTCAGGGTATAGGCACTAGGTTGTTATCTGCAATCGAAAACAAAGCTGCGAGTATGGGATATTCTCAGCTTTATTCTGGCACAGCCAAGTCTCATGGCTTGCTGCAACGAGCTGGTTGGACTAGAGAAAATGAAGTCTTTCAAGATGGAAAAAAAGTAACTATTTATACAAAAAAACTCTAGCACACAAATCATGTCAGAGTTTAACCAGAAATACTTACCTATAAGGAATAATGGTGGCATGTGCCTTTTTATAAAAATGGCATAATTAAGGCAATTAAGTGCGTGTCTTCCAACTTTTTATTTTTCTGCTACGCTCCAAAATGCAGGTAAATTCAAACGTTAGCATGATGGACCAAAGTTATGAATTATGAAAAGATACCACGGCAATCTCTAGGTTTTTTTCCAACACCGATAGTCGAACTTTCCAAGTTAAGTGAAGCGCTTGGCGGCTCTAAAATATTTATGAAGCGAGATGACAATACGGGTCTTGCATTGGGTGGCAACAAAACCAGAAAACTCGAGTTTATTCTTGGAGATGCGCTGGCGTGTGGTGCAGATACTATTATTACCGCCGGTGCAGCGCAATCAAACCATTGTCGGCAGACCGCTGCCGCAGCTGCTAGCCTGCAACTTGAATGCCATCTTGTTTTAGGCGGAGAAAAACCTGACATTGTTAACGGCAATCTCTTACTTGATCAAATATTTGGCTGCCATATCCATTGGGCTGGTGTAAATCGTAAGGGAGAAGATATTCCTCAAATTGTTGAACAACTGAAACAAGCAGGGAAAAAACCCTATGTTGTGCCTTATGGCGGTTCAAATGAGCTCGGCGCCTTAGCATTTGTAGAGGCACTAAAAGAGCTTGAAACACAACGTCAAGACACTGGTAAATCGTTCACATACATCGTTTTTGCATCAAGCTCCGGAGGTACACAAGCTGGGTTGATGCTTGGGAAAAAGATGCTTGATGCGTCATATCAAATAGTCGGAATAAATATTGATAAAGGAGAAACAGATAAGGTTCCTTTTGATCAATTCATATTGTCTCTTGCTAACAGTACGGCAAAATTCATTGGTGTAAATCACGACTTTTCAGAAGAAGATTTAATTCTGAACTCTGACTATGTTGGTGAAGGTTATGGCGTGATTGGTCACCTAGAGAACGAAGCAATTTCATTGACAGCACAAACCGAAGGTATATTGTTGGACCCTGTCTATACCGGAAGAGCCATGGGCGGGTTATTTGATATGATCAGAACCGGAAAAATCAATAAAAAAGATAGCGTTTTATTCTGGCATACCGGAGGCGTGCCCGCTTTATTTGCTTATTCAAATAGATTAAATTTCTCAAAATGCTAATAAAGTATTGCAACGGACAAGTCACTGAATGCGGTGTTATATTTCCGAAAAGGTATAGGCAAAAGGATACGTCAGCCTTTTGTTTTTTACTCTGTCAAAATAAAGTCCTAACAAAAATTTAGGAAATTTTGAAAATGAAGCCCTGCAAGGAGTAGAATGAATCAAAAAGAACTGTTTTAAATGCTATATAAAGGCTATTTTTAGGTTTTAAGTACTTTTATGGGATTTTATGAACATTTTCCAGATGAAGGAAAAATGATAATTAAATGACCCAAAAAAAGGGCGGCACACTTACTTATGTAAGTGTAAAATATTCTTTTCTTTGAATTCTCATCTCGCAAACTGTTTGTGACATCTTTGATGTCAGTTTCAGATGATTGCAATTCAAGCTTCAGGTGATTATTATTCCAGACAAAGTTGAACCTCAAGAGTTACAGCCTACTATTCTTTCCTTTCTAAAGGATCTTCCTAACATATGCTCGCTTGCAGGTCTGGCTTGCACGATATTGGCCATATATTTCAGTATATTGGGTGTTTACTACGCTGCAATGATTGGCATGGTTTGGGCTGTTGCATTTGACTGGGCGGATGGGCTTATTGCACGTAGAATTAAAGGGCGAACAGGTAAACAGAGTTTTTTTGGAGGGCAGCTTGATTCGTTAATAGATATTGTGAACTATGGCGTTTCTCCTGCTATTCTTCTTTTGAGTTATGCTGAATTCGATCCTATATTCCTATTAGGATCATTTATAGTTATTTCTGCTAGTGCCATTCGATTGAGTTATTTTAATACCTATGGACTTTCTAATGGGGCCAGATACACAGGAATGGCTCTTGATAACAATAATCTAATACTTGTTTTCATATTTCTATTTGAAAGCATGTTTAGTGAAGGCCAATTTTCGGTTATTCTTTATATCAGTTGTATAGGGATTGCAATCCTAAATGTTTCACAAATAAAAACACCAAAACTTTCTGGAAGCACATTTAATGTTTGTGTTCTTGCTGTTTATACTCTTGTAATAACAGCGATCTACAGCTGGAAACTTTTATAGAAAGTAACGCTCTGGTAAAGGAAAAAATTATTTTGATAAGGAGTTAATACAATGGTTGTATATACGGTAGGTACTTTTGATTTATTGCATGTTGGACATCTTGCGTTGTTGGAATTCTGTGCCACTCTGGGCGATACAGTTGCTGTTGGGGTTGCCTCTGATGAAGTAGTTAAATTATACAAACCTAATGTGCCCACTATTCCGCTTGATGAGCGTATAGAAATGCTTCAAGCGCTTAGCTGCGTGGATATTGTTCTGCCATACCATCAGCTGGATTACATTTCTGTATGTAAAAAGGTTAAAGCCGATATTTTTGTTATTGGTGAAGATTGGGGTAGGAAGCCTCATAATCAAGGCGTAGAAAATTATCTTAAAGGACAAGGCAAAAAAATCGTTCAAATTAAATATAATCCACGAACTTCGTCCACTAAAATAAAACAAAATATCATAGCTCAATTTCAAAGAAATAAAGACATAGAGCAAGAAATTGTACAAAATATTTGGTATGACGTGGTTAAGAAAAAGCACAACAAGGCAAGTACAAATGGATAAACTCAAGCCGATTCCACTACGTTACGCAACTTAAATTTCCTAGTGACTGGTAACTTGGTGTTTATTTATCAATAAATACCAAGTTACCTCTTGTTGGGTAATAAATTAACGCAATATAGAAGAGTAAGTCGAGGCGTAAGAAAATTGAAGGACGTGAGCTTATATTTAATAAGCGATCAATCTGAAATTTTTGACAACAAAGACATACAGAAAATTAAACTCTATATTTACTGATGGTAGTTTGGGGCTTCCTTAGTAATCATCACATCATGCACATGAGACTCCACCATCCCCGCCGCAGTCACCTGCACAAACTCAGCGTTGTCACGCATCGCTTTGAGATTCTTACAGCCCGTGTAGCCCATTGATGAGCGAATACCGCCAACGATTTGGTGAATAATAGGACGGATAGAGCCTTTAAATGGCACGCGTCCTTCAACCCCTTCCGGGACTAATTTATCAGCCGCTAATTCGGCTTGGAAATAACGATCAGATGAGCCGTGGGCTTGACCCATGGCGCCTAATGAGCCCATGCCTCGGTAGGACTTGTAAGAGCGTCCTTGGAATAGCTCTACTTCACCGGGAGACTCTTCCGTTCCTGCAAGCATAGAGCCAAGCATGATACTGTAGGCACCTGCTGCAAATGCTTTAGCGGCATCACCAGAATAACGTACGCCACCATCAGCGATTAGAGGAATGCCAGTACCCTTAAGAGCGTCAGCCACATCGGATATGGCACTAACTTGTGGTACGCCAACGCCTGCTACAATTCGAGTGGTACAAATACTACCAGGGCCGATACCCACTTTAACGCAATCTGCCCCAGCTTTGACTAAGTCAAGGGCTGCTTTTGCGGTGGCAATATTGCCAGCAATAACGTCAAGATTTGGATGCGTTTTTTTGGTTTTTTTAACTCGGTCTAGTACGCCTTGCGAATGACCATGCGCTGTGTCAATAACAATAACGTCAACGCCTGCTTTAACAAGAGCTGTAATTCGCTCACCAGTGCCAGAGCCAACGCCAACAGCAGCGCCAACAATCAGTCTTTCTTGGTCGTCTTTTGCTGCCAAAGGGAAATCGCTTGTTTTCTTAATGTCACTGACGGTAATCATGCCACCAAGTTTAAAGTTTTTATCCGTCACCAAAACACGTTCAATTCTGTGCTTGTGTAATAATGAGCGAACGTCTTCCATCGATATGCCTTCACGAACGGTAATTAGGCTTTGCTGCGGTGTCATGACACTTTCGACCAAAGCATCTAAACGCGTCTCAAACCGAACATCACGACTGGTGATCAGACCAACAACCACATCGTTAGAAACAACAGGCAGAGCAGAAATACCGTGATGCGCCTGGAGGTCAAATACATCCTTTATGGTTGCTTTGGGATCAATGCTAATGGGATCTCTAATAATGCCAGATTCAAATCGCTTAACTTTCCACACTTCTTTTGCTTGAGCAGCAGCTGACATGTTTTTATGAATAATGCCTATACCACCTTCTTGCGCTATTGCTATTGCAAGATTGGCTTCTGTCACTGTGTCCATTGCTGCCGATAAAATCGGCGTATTGAGCTTGATGTTTTTAGTAAGTTGTGTTGATAAATCAACCTCTTTAGGCATGATAGTGGAGTGTGCTGGCACCAATAATACATCATCAAAAGTAAGTGCTTTTTTTAGCAAATTCATAGTTTTCTCCAATTAGAGTGAGTGCGTTTTCGGTTCATTAAATTGGGCAGAATAAAGCCAATTATCATGCCACAAAATAGCACTAATGCACCCACCATAAACCAATTTCTTAAACTCGTGTCTTTTTCTATTTGGTTGTTATTTTCAGCCAACTGCAGTTCAGTTTTGAGTTGCAACATCTGTTGCATAAGTTTTTCATTCTCGTGCTCAAGTTTTAGAGCGTCTTCATATATTTGTTCAATATGTGCTTTTTCTGCTTGAGATTTAGAATTCTGAATTGTAAGGTCAGTGTTCTCTTGCTTTAATAAAGAGAGTTGGTTTTCCAGATTCTCTTTTTCCACTAAATATTTGGTAATAAGTAGTTTGTTAGCATTGTTTTTTGTTGTTAATTGTTTTAACAAAATGCGTGCAGGTTGATTATTGGTTAGATATCTCGAGACGATCCAGCCAACGGTTTTTTCGTATTGAACTCGCGTCCAACCATCCTCTGTGGCCTGCAATATAGAAAGCTCAGTGCCTGATGGAAGGGATCGGACAATGTTGTCACCAAATACTTTTTCAGAGCGGACGGGGATATCAACTTGGTCGGTTATATAGACAAAGGATTCAGCGCCCACCGATGTGCTTGTAATAATAATTGCTAATGTTAGAATTTTAAGGTATTTCATAAGGCTGATATTTTATCTAATTGTTGACCTAAATCACTGATGGCTTGTTCTACCGAGTGCAGCTTTTGTCGTTCTTTTTCGACAACAGCTTCTGGTGCGCCTGAGACAAATTTTTCATTATTGAGTTTGCCTGAAAATTGCTGTTGTTGCTTGGTTAATTTCTCAATTTCTTTGTTTAGACGTGTTATTTCTTGCTTTTTGTCAACAAGGCCCGCTAGTGGAATCAAGATTTTCATCTCACCAACCAATGCTGTTGCAGATTCCTCAGCTTCATCAGAGTCTGATAACTGAGTGATGCTTTCAAGCTTGGCAAGTGTTGTCAAAATTGAATGATTGCACTGTAGGTAAACTTTGTCAGCGCTATTGCTGTTTTGAATAAAGCAAGGCAACGGTTTGCCAGGGGCAATATTCATCTCTCCTCTAATTTGACGAACACCCAGAATAAAGCCTTGTAGCCAAGCAATTTCTGCTTCTGAATCCTCGGAGATTAAGTTTTGATCAATCTCAGGGTAGGCCGTGGTTATTAATCTTTCTGAATCTCTCGCAGTCAATGATTGGCATTGTTCAAAAATCTCTTCGGTGATAAATGGAATGATTGGATGCAGTAAGGTGAGGATTTCACTAAGTACTTTAATCAACGTTGCTTGCGTTCCAGCGCATGTCTTGTCATCATCCAGTAGTGGCTTGGAAAGCTCCAAATACCAATCACAGTAGTCGTGCCATACAAATTCATAAAGCGTTTGGCTCATTAAATCTAGGCGGTAATCAGTAAGGTGTTTTTCAACAGCAATCTTGGTGTGTTGAAGGCGAGATAAAATCCACTCATCAGATGCAGAGGTGCAGGCGCTCTCGTTTATGGATTGACCTTCAAGCTTCATTAGAACAAAGCGAGAAGCGTTCCACAATTTGTTGCAGAAATTACGATAGCCTTCAACACGCTTTAGATCAAACTTAATATCACGACCAAAGGAGGCGAGTGCGGCAAAGGTAAATCTTAATGCATCAGCACCGAATGAAGGAATGCCGTCAGCAAATTCCTTTTCTGTCTGTTTTTTGATTTTTGCCGCCATTTCTGGCTGCATCATGCCTTGGGTTCGTTTTTCCAGTAAATCTTCTAGGGTGATGCCATCGATAAGATCAATTGGGTCAAGCACATTGCCCTTGGACTTGCTCATCTTTTGACCATGACTATCTTTGATAAGACCAGTGATATAAATATCTTTGAAAGGCACATCGCCTGCAAATTTAAGGCCAAACATAATCATTCTGGCAACCCAGAAAAAGATAATATCAAAGCCTGTTACCAAAACATTGGTTGGGTAGAAGCGTGATAATTCAGGCGTTTTTTCTGGCCAGCCCAATGTTGAAAAAGGCCATAGCGCTGACGAGAACCAAGTGTCAAGTACGTCTTCGTCTTGCTTGAGTGTCACATCTTCGCCTGCTTGTTGTTGAGCTTCTTCAAGGCTATGAGCAACGTATATTTTGCCAGATTCGTCATACCAAGCCGGGATGCGGTGACCCCACCATATTTGACGAGAAATACACCAGTCTTGGATGTTATCCATCCAATTGAAGTATGTCTTCTCCCAATTGCTAGGAACAAAGCGAATGTCGCCATTCTTCACAGCATCGATCGCTGGATCAGCTAATGGCTGAATTTTGACAAACCACTGATCCGTCATATACGGCTCAATCACGGTGTTGGTTCTATCACCTCTGGGCGTCATTAGAGTGTGTGGATCGATTTTTTCGAGAAGCTCTTGGCTTTCTAAATCTTTAACAATTTGTTTACGCGCAACAAAACGATCAAGACCTCGATAAGCCTCAGGTGCATCGTCGTTAATTTTGGCGTCATCTGTAAGAATGTTAATAATCTCAAGATTGTGTCTTTGACCCATTTCATAGTCATTAAAGTCATGAGCAGGGGTGATTTTCACGCAACCCGTGCCAAATTTCATGTCAGCATAATCATCAGCAATGATCGGTATTTGGCGATCGGTTAAAGGTAAATTAATAAGCTTGCCAATTAGGTGTTTGTAGCGCTCGTCATCAGGATGCACAGCAACAGCGCTGTCACCCAGCATGGTCTCTGGTCGAGTGGTGGCAACTACCAGCACTTCGTCAGAATCAGCAACAGGATAGCGTATATGCCAGAGAGAGCCTTGCTCTTCAGTATTAATAACTTCCAAGTCTGATACAGCTGTTAATAGCACAGGATCCCAATTTACTAATCGCTTGCCACGATAAATTAGACCTTCGTTGAATAAGTCGACAAAGACTTTTTGTACGGCATCTGAAAGGCCATCATCCATGGTAAAGCGCTCACGACTCCAATCAACAGAGGCGCCAAGCCTGCGCATTTGTGAAGTAATTGTGCCACCAGATTGTTGTTTCCAGTCCCAGATTTTTTCAATAAATTGTTCACGGCCAACCTCAACTCGGGTGATGCCCTGTTGAGCAAGTTGACGCTCAACAACCATTTGCGTAGCGATGCCAGCGTGGTCTGTACCAGGCTGCCAAAGTGTTTGATCGCCCTTGCCTCGGTGGTAGCGAGTGAACACATCCATAATGGTGTGTTGAAAAGCGTGGCCCATGTGCAAGCTGCCCGTTACGTTGGGCGGCGGTAGGACGATGCTGTAAGCATCTTTACTCTGAGGATTCGTGCTTGAGGAAAAGAAATCACCCTGTTCCCAAATGTCGCGGTATTTCGCCTCTATTTGATGGGGGTTGTATGTTTTTTCCATGGAAACTAAGAATTGGATAAAACTTCGCAATTATACAATATATACAGTCAAATTACTACTGTAATTGCCTTTTGTAAAGCCCTGCAACATCCTGAAATTTAGATTAAATTATGGAATGGCAATCCTTGTTAGTTGTGATTTTAGCAGTTTAATCAAGCTATCTTTTTGGGTACTGCTAAAGCGATTAACAGGGCCTGAAACCACTAAGGCGCCGACAAATTTTGCGGAATTTGAAAGAACCGGAATAGCAATGGCAAACAGTGAGGAGTTGTTCTCATCAACGGCCTGAAAAAAACCTTTGTCACGAATGTCTTTATAAAACCCTGATTTATCACGACTGCGTTTTCCGTAGGCTAAAATAATTCGACCAGATGCACCACGGTTGAGGTCAAGTCGAGTGCCTTGTTCAATATTGTGGCGAATTTCATCTCTAGAGTGAGCACGGTACAGACAAATACGTCTACTGTCCTCTTCAACAAAGAATGAGGCAGTTTCACCCGAAATGTCGCGTATATTGTCAACAATTGGCCGTATCTGGTCAAGATGATTGCTGTGTGTATAGATTGCGCTTAAATACAATGCTTGTGTGCCAATAGTGTATTGTTTGTCTCTTAATCTAACGACGTAGCCGTATTCTTCAAGTGTGGTTAGAATTCTGTATGTTGTTGAGAGGTTAAAGCCGAGCAACTCACTAATTTCCTTGAGACTGTATTGTGCTTTGTCTATCGAAAAAATTGAGAGAATCTGTAAACACTTCTCAATGGCATTGTGTTTTTTCTGTGGTTGATCGCTTGTCATATTATTTCATATAGTGATATGTTGTGATTATATAATGAAATATATCGGTAAACAAGTTATTGCTAACGTATAATTTTCGCCAACAAATGGAGTGTTTGTTAATTGTCAAGCACGTTGTATTATTAGGATAAAAGAATGAACAGAAAAGAACAAGTAGAAGCTTTAGAGCAGGATTGGAAAAACAACCCACGTTGGGCTGATGTTAAGCGCGGCTACTCAGCAGAAGACGTTGTACGTCTACGTGGATCAGTACAGCCAGAATACACACTAGCGAGAAACGGTGCTGAAAAACTTTGGGAATTAATTAACGGTTCATCTAAGAAAGGCTACGTAAACTGCATGGGCGCAATTACTGCAGGTCAAGCAATGCAACAAGCGAAAGCGGGCATTGAAGCAATTTACTTGTCAGGTTGGCAGGTTGCTGCTGATGGTAACACATCAGAAACAATGTATCCAGACCAGTCTCTATATGCTTACGACTCGGTACCTACAATGGTGCGTCGTATTAATAATACTTTTAAAAGAGCTGACGAAATTCAGTGGGCTCGTGGAATCGAAAAGGGTGACGACAAGCATGTTGATTACTTCCTTCCAATTGTTGCTGATGCTGAAGCTGGTTTTGGTGGTGTATTGAATGCATTCGAGTTAATGAAAAACATGATTGCTAACGGTGCAGCTGGCGCTCACTTTGAAGATCAATTAGCAGCTGTTAAAAAATGTGGTCACATGGGTGGTAAAGTTCTTGTACCAACACAAGAAGCTGTGCAAAAATTGATTTCAGCTCGACTAGCTTCTGACGTTATGGGCGTTCCGACTGTTGTTTTGGCGCGTACTGATGCTGAGGCTGCCAACTTATTGACATCTGATGTTGATCCAGCTGATGAGAAATTCCTTACGGGCAAGAGAACGCCTGAAGGTTTCTATATTGTTAAGAACGGTCTTGAGCAATCTATCTCTCGTGGTGTTTCATACGCACCTTACGCTGACTTAGTATGGTGTGAGACAGGCAAGCCGGACTTAGGTTTTGCGCGTGAGTTTGCTGAAGCAGTATTGGCTGAAAATCCTAACCAGCTACTTGCTTACAACTGTTCTCCGTCATTCAACTGGAAGAAGAACCTTAACGATAGCCAAATTGCTTCATTCCAGCAGGATATTGCTGACATGGGCTACAAGTACCAGTTCATCACATTGGCTGGTATCCACAACATGTGGTACAACATGTTTGATCTTGCGCACGAGTACGCACAAGGCGAAGGCATGAAGCACTATGTTGAAAAAGTACAAGAGCCTGAATTTGCAGCTGTTGATAAAGGTTACACATTTGCATCGCATCAACAAGAAGTTGGCGCTGGCTACTTTGATGATGTTACAACTGTTATTCAAGGTGGCGCATCTTCAGTTACTGCACTGACTGGTTCTACAGAAGAAGAGCAGTTCTAATAAAAAATCCCTTCATGGGTTGGCGTCTTTTTGAGTCAATCCATGAGTGGGTTCAATGTGTTATGATGAAACACTAAATTATGCAAAACTCATCAACCGATTCAACCTCAGAAGACATCGCCAAGACAATACTTGGTGGCTTTAATCAGCACTATGAAAACATCAAAAGTGCATCCATAAAGGCCAAAGAATACTTCGAAAAGCGTCAGTGGGGCCTAATTGAGCAAGAATCTAAGCGCCGACTTAACATTTATGACCAACAAGTCAATCTTTATTGTACGGAGCTCAAAGCAGGGCTAGGGCAAAGAGAGCGAGAGCCGGGTTTTTGGAAAAGTGTTAAGCGATACTACGTTCACCTAATATCTAATCACAAACAACCCGAGCTAGCGGAGACATTTTTTAATTCTGTCTTTTGTCACCTTTTTGAGCGTAGTTTTTACAACAATCAATACATTTTTACTAGACCAAGTGTATCCATCACTCATATTGACATGGATGAGCCAGTCATTGATAGCTATATTGTGCGTAACGGTGATTTAGAAGAGGTGTGTTCTCAAATATTAAAAAGCTATTCTTTTGCTTGTGAGTTCGAAGACTTGGATAGAGACGTATTTCGATTAAAAGAGCAGCTCTTCCAGCAGTTTGAACATATTCAAACAGAACTTTTCGAGATTCAGGTAATTAACGCAGCATTTATCAGAGGCAAAGGTGCATACATTGTTGGTAATATTATTACAGAGCTTCATTCTAACCGGCCGATATTGATAGCGCTTTTAAACGAAGAAAATCGCGGTATTTTTGTCGATAGTCTGGTAACGGATCTCAGAAGTATTTCATCAATTTTCAGCTTTTCTCGCTCCTACTTCTTTATCGATACAGATTACCCATCCGCAATCGTTGAATACTTAAGGACTGCAATTCCGGGCAAAACACGTGCAGATTTATACAGCTTAATCGGCTTACATAAGCATGGAAAAACGTTGTTGTATAGGCATTTTTTGCGTTACTCAAAGGTCACAAAGGAAAAGTTGATCGTTGCACCTGGAATTAAGGGGATGGTAATGTCGGTCTTTACTTTCCCGATGTTTCCCTTTGTTTTTAAAATGATTAATGATCATTTCACGCCACCAAAAATGGGCACTCGAAAAATGGTTCAGGATAAATATTATTTTGTTAAAAACCATGTACGCATCGGACGCCTTGCCGATACTTGGGAGTTTTCGGATGTGGCTTTTCCACTCAAAGATATTGAAGACACCTTGCTTGAAGAGCTCAAAGCGAAAGCCCCATCAAATATTGAAATAGAAGGTGATTTGCTAATCATTAAGCATATGTATATTGAGAACAAAATGACACCGCTTAATTTGTATTTAGAAACGGCAACAGACGAGCAACAAGAGCATATTATTAATGATTATGGTCTAGCTATTGATGAACTAATTAACTCTAATATTTTCCCGGGTGACATGCTCACTAAGAATTTTGGTGTTACTCGGCAGAATCGTGTTGTGTTTTACGATTACGATGAAATTACACTGATGAGTAAGCCAAATTTTAGAAAAATACCCGAACCAAAAACCTACGAACAAGAGATGGCTTCTGAGCCATGGTACTACGTTGCACATGATGATGTTTTTCCTGAAGAATTTAAGTATTTTATGTTTCCGAATTCAAAAATGAAGAAAATGTTTAATCGCAATTACAAGAAACTACTGGACGCTGATTACTGGTGTTCGATACAGAAAAAAATCGAAAAAAATGTTGTAATGGATTATTACCCGTACGGTCAAGAAAAGAGAATGTGTGTTATTTATGCAGAAAATAATGAATAAAACTTGCGACATATCCGATGCGTTGCATCCCGAAGTGCAATATCTAGAGCCCGGCTATCAATCTTTTGGTGGCAAGTCAAGTTTTAGTGGTCGCATTCAAACGGTTAAGTGTTTTGAGGATAACTCTCTTGTTAGGGAAAAAGTTTTTTCTAATGGTGCTGGATGTGTTTTGGTGGTCGATGCTGGCGGCTCGAAGCGTTGTGCTATGTTGGGCGATATGTTGGCTGCAAAAGCCGTGGAGAATGGTTGGCAGGGTATTATTATGCACGGTCTTATTAGAGATTCTGCTGATATTAACCAAATGGACATCGGTGTTAAATCTCTGGGAACTTTTCCCTTAAAAAGCGTCAAAAATGGCGTGGGTGAGGTGGATATTGAAGTTTCTTTTTCTGGTGTAACCTTCACGCCGGGAGACTATTTATACGCCGATGAAGACGGCGTAATTACAGTTAAGGAGAAATTATGAAACAAGTACTAAAGCTCGTGCTTGAAGATGCGAGAATAATGATGGATGGTGCAATCAATAAAGCACTCGAAATAGGTGTGGATATGGATATTGCTATTGTGGATGATGGTGGGCATTTGATGTTGTTTACGAGAATGGATAATGGAAGAATTACAAGCATTAACATTTCAATCGACAAGGCCTTCACTGCCGCAGCTGCTAGAAAACCAACGTCAGATTATGCTAAAGCTGCCCGTAATCACGGCCCAGCTTTTGGCATCCAAACGTCACATCAAGGCCGTTTTTGTGTTGTTGGCGGTGGCTTGCCATTATTTGTCGAGGGTCAAATCGTTGGTGGAATTGGTTGCAGCTCGGGTACACCTGATCAAGATACAGTGGTTTCTCAGGCTGGACTTGACGCACTGATATAAAAATAACAAAGTGGGCGGTATGATGGATTAGGCAGCATCGCCCCAATAAAGTAACAAAGTGTTAATTTTCTGTAGTATTGTGTTAATTATTTAGAGTATATAAAAGAATATACTCGTCAGTATTTCAACAACTTATAGGGGGTGTTTAATGGCGGACTTGCTGCTTCAGGACTCGAAAGTTTCAAATAGCAAGGTTGAGTTTGATGGTCTTGAAATTGATCGTGACTTTTATATTTTTATTGAGACCGAAGTTTGTGCGGGTTTGGCGATAGATGTGCAAGAGTTTTTTTCATCTCTTGCCTTAATTGTTTCGGCGTTGTCTGTAAAAAATAGCGATCTTCTTAATAAAAGAGACGAACTACAAACGCAAATTGATGCGTGGCACACACAAAATATAGCCAATTTTGATGCCAGTAAATACAAAGACTTTCTCACTAACATTGGTTATGTTTTGCCACAACCCGATGACTTTTCGATAGAAGTTGATAATGTTGATGACGAGATAACTCTTATTGCTGGCCCACAGTTGGTGGTACCTATTTCTAACGCTCGGTTTTCCCTCAATGCCGTCAATGCAAGGTGGGGCAGTTTGTTTGACTCACTGTATGGTACTGATGTCATTCCTAACAAGGGCAGCATGGCAACTTCTTTTGCCCACAATCTCCATCGCGTTAAGAAAACAGCCGAGCTTGCTTGTGACTTTCTAGATGAAGTAGTGCCGATCAAAGGTGCTTCATACAGGCAAATAATCGCTGTTGAAAAGCACCCCAGCCAGCTCATTTTTATCTTGAGTAATGGTCAAAATGCCGCCTTAGTTGATGAGAAAAAATTCATCGGATTCTCCTCTTCTGGCAACATATTGTTGCTGAATAACAATCTTCACATGGAGATTGTTTTGGATCAAGAAAGCAGTTATCACAAAAGTGGTATTTTTGATGTTTTATTAGAGTCTGCAATTAGCACTATTGTTGATTTCGAAGATTCGGCCTCAACCGTTAGCGGCGAGGAAAAAATCGACGCCTATCGTAATTACTTGGGTCTAATGAAAAGAGATCTGAGCTTTAGTTTCGTCAAGAATGGTGAAAAACTTGAGCGCGATATGAATGAAGACCTCAGTTACACAGATGTTAAGGGTCGCTCGAAGAACTTGCCTGGCTGCAGTCTGATTTTGGTTAGACATGTGGGCCTTCATATGTTTACCGATTTAGTTAAAGCACCGAATGGTGACTCAATTCCAGAAGGTATATTGGATGTAATGGTAACAACTTTAGCTGGTTTGCATGACTTGACATCCAAACGTAATTCTAAAAAAGGCAGTCTTTATGTGGTCAAACCAAAAATGCACAGCCCAGCTGAGGTGGCATTTACGGTTAAGCTGTTCTCATTGGTAGAGAAAGCCCTTAACTTGCAAGAAAACACCATAAAAATAGGCATTATGGATGAGGAGCGACGAGCCACTCTTAATTTAAAAGCTTGTGTTAAAGAAGCGAAAAATCGGATTATTTTCATCAACACCGGCTTTTTGGACAGAACTGGCGATGAAATCCACACTTCGATGCTTGCAGGACCGATGCGGCGTAAAAATGAAATTAAAGAGGAGGTTTGGCTTGATGCTTATGAAAGAAACAATGTCAGCGTTGGCTTGCAAAGTGGTTTCTTCAAACGCGCTCAAATTGGCAAAGGTATGTGGGCACAGCCTGATTTAATGCGAGACATGCTGGATACCAAGATGCTGCATTTAGAAGCGGGTGCGAGTTGCGCCTGGGTGCCTTCGCCAACAGCTGCTACGCTGCATGCTACACATTATCATCGCTTCTCGGTGCATCATCGTCAGCAAGAACTTCAAGAAAGTTTGCAGGTTGATCAAGAAGATCTATTAAAACTACCATTGATGAAAAGCACTGAAAATCTTTCCAAAGAGGCCATTTCGGGTGAAATTCATAATAACGCACAAGGCATTCTTGGTTACGTGGTTCGTTGGGTTGATCAAGGTGTTGGCTGCTCAAAAGTACAAGACATCAACCATGTGGGTCTAATGGAGGATCGTGCTACTTTGCGTATTTCCTCACAACATATGGCTAATTGGCTACACCATGGCATTTGCTGTGAAGAGGAGGTGCGTTCAGCTTTTGAAGAAATGGCTGTCCTTGTTGATGGGCAAAACAAGAATGACCCTAATTACCAAAACATGGCGCCAAGTTTTGATGGCTTTGCCTACCAAGCCTCTTTAGCACTTGTTTTTGAAGGCAAAGAGCAGCCTAACGGCTACACTGAAGATGTGTTAATTCGCTTTAGGCGTAAAGTACTAGGGCTTGATTAATCGTAAGATTTTCGTCCAGAAAGGGCGTGGGCAATGGTGTTGATGTCGGCGTATTCGAGCTCGCCACCAATCGGTATGCCGTGTGCAATTCTGGTGGTGTTAATGCTGTGTTTTTTGGCTAAATTGTGAATGTAGTGGGCGGTGACTTCGCCTTCAATCGTGGCGTTGGTGGCAAGAATAATCTCACCGATTTCTTCGTTTTCAAGCAGACTTTCAAGTTCATCAAGGCCAAGCTCTGCTGCGCCGATGCCATCAATAGGAGAAAGGTAACCACTAAGGACGAAGTATTTACCGGAGTACACAGCACTTTGTTCAATAGCATGAATATCGCTGGGCGTCTCCACAATGCATAATTGTGAGCCATCACGTACATTGTTTGCGCATATCTCGCAGATTTCTTTTTCAGAGAGTGTGCGGCATCTACTGCAATTTTTGACGTGCTCCATCGCGTCGACCAGTGCTTTGGCCAATTCAAAGCCGCCTTCACGATCTCGCTCGAGCAGATGGTAAACGAATCGTTGTGCACTTTTTGTGCCGACACCGGGCAGTATGCAGAAGGCTTTGTTTAGTTTTTCAATCATAGTTAAATATTCATTACAATCTAGAAGGGTAGATTCAACCCACCGGTAACACCTTTCATTTTTTCCTCAGAAATTCTATTGACTTGTGACGAGGCATCGTTAATTGCCATCATAATCAAGTCTTCAAGCATTTCCTTGTCATTCAGTAAGCCCTTATCAATTTCAACGGCAGTTGTTTGATGTTGGCCATTAATGGTGATCTTTATGCCTCCAGACGCTGACTCACCTGTACAACTTAGAAGCTTTATTTCATCTTGCGCAAGCTTTATATCCGACTGCATTTTCTGTGCTTTTTGCATCATGCTGGCCATGCCACCTTTAAACATAAATAGCTTCTCCTAAGTAAGTTGTAGTCATTACGGCGTATTATAAGCCGAAGGCAAACACGTAATAGATTAAACCTACCTAGGAGAGGCTATGCCTCTTGCAAGGGTCTGATTGATTTAACGTCGACTTTGGTGTTTAAGGCTTTTTCTAGTGCTTTAACGCCTTCGTCGTTCAGATAGTTTGTTTCTAATTCTTGACGCTGTTCTTTTTCAGCGGCGTTTTCTTTTTGCGCTAGCGACTGGTTGTTTGTTTCACCAGATTCAATGGCAACACTGATGTCGGTAAAATGCTCTTGAAGTGTCACTTCAATTGCTTTTTGCGTGTTTGCTGTTAACAAGTTACTAAGACCAGAGTCAAGTGTTAGTGTTAACTTATTGTTTTTAAATTGAGTGAAAAGCGTGTTCTTAACCAGCATCTTTGCTGCACCCTTAAACGGTAGCTGTTGAATTAAAACTTCCCAATCGGCTTGATTGTTGATGGTTAAGCTATTTGTTTTGGTGTCGGTAATTGTCGTTGATTTTGCTTCAGTCTCTGCTTCTGTTTTGGCTTTTGTGACTTTAGGAGGGGGAGGAGGTGTCGTGTCTTTTGCTGCTAGCTTTTCCTCGATTTTTGGCTTAACGGCGACTTTGGTTGTTAAATTTGTTTTAGCTTTGGAGCTGGTTTTTAGAGTTTTTTTTTCACTCTCGTGCTCAGAATGAAAAGCTATCATTCGTAGCAGTGTCATTTCCAGACCCACTTGCTCACTTGGTGCATGAATAAGATCTCTTTGGCCGTTAATGGCTATTTGGTAATACAGCTGTAAATCGTGAACAGAAATTTGATTTGCAAGAGTGTGTATTTCCTTGGAGCTCTCAGCATTATTAGGTAAGATTTGAGCGATTGAAATTTGATGAATAAGCGAAGTTAAATCCTTTAGTGCGTTGCCTAAGTTTTCTCCTTGATGGGCGAGCTTTCTGACGAAAGCAATGATTTCAGCCGGTTTTTTTTCAACAAGAAGAGTGGCAAGTTCAACAATGTCATCGTGCTTTACGAGCCCCAACATGGCCTTGATGTCTTTTTCTAAAACACTACCATTGCCAAAAGAGATTGATTGATCAAGAAGGCTAAGGGCATCACGCATAGAGCCGTTGCCAAAATCAGCAATCTTGGCCAAAGCGGACTCTTCATAATCCAGACCTTCGGACTTCATAATGAATTTCAGTTGGGACAGAATTTCATCGTGTGTAAGTTTATTGAGGTTGAACTGTAGGCAACGCGATAGAACAGTAATGGGTAATTTCTGAGGATCGGTAGTGGCCAATAAAAATTTAATGTGGCCAGGAGGCTCCTCTAGGGTTTTTAAAAGGGCATTAAAACTACTCTTAGAGAGCATATGCACTTCGTCGATTAGATAGACTTTAAAGCGATCTTTAGTGGGCAAATATTGCGCATTTTCTAAGATTTCACGCATATGATCAACGCCTGTATGAGAGGCGGCGTCTAGCTCGATTAAATCAATTGATTGACCTTTGTCGATTTCTATACAGGTTGTGCATTTACCACATGGATTGGCGCTAACACCTTGTTCGCAATTGATGGACTTTGCAAAGATACGAGCGATGGTTGTTTTGCCAACACCTCGAGTACCAGTAAATAAAAATCCATGGTGCAGGTTATTGTTATTAAGGGCATTAACTAGGGTTTTAACGGTGTGCGTTTGGCCCACCAATTCTTCAAAAGTATGGGGTCGGTATTTTCTCGCTAAAACTTGGTAGTGCTCACTCATGAATGTCGGTTTAACAATTGTGGTGTAAGTAGTGCCGAGAATAGAATCCAACACAAGAAAAAACTATTACCGTTGCTCCCTTCCGGGCCTGGCGGGGTTCATAATTATTCATTGTCGGTTTACCCTCGACACTGGGTAATATTTTACTGCAATTGATTCGCCTCAATAGCGAGAAAAAACAGCCAGTGGTCAATTAAACGTTTAGGCTTTTCTCGACTTGGAAACGATCGTAAACCAAAGACCACAATTCTCCCGCTTGGCCTTGGTTGATTAAAACATCATCGATCTTTGTGATTGGCAACACTTCACGTGTTGAACTGGAGACCCAAACTTCATCTGCGTCAAATAAATCCTCTTTTGAAGTTGGGACTTCTTCGATGTTAATGCCGCAATAATTGGCGCATTCTAAGACAACTTCCCGGGTAATACCTGGCAAGATATGCGGACCCTTAGGGTGGGTGTAAACACAGCCATTTTTAACGATAAAGATATTAGAGCTTGAGCATTCTGTGACGATATTGTCACGACAAAGAATCACGTCCTCAACATTGTTTTGTTTTGCCTCTTGGGCGTACATAATGTTTGCAAGAAGGGAGGTAACTTTGGTGTTGCATTGACTCCAGCGGATATCATCGCGCGTTATTGCCGAAACTCCTTTTAGAAAATCCTCTTTACGCACAACTTCAAATGGGCTTGACTGCACATAAACAGTGGGCTTAAGTTTGTCATAGGTGTGCTTTCTGTCCGTGTCGCAACCTCTTGTTACTTGCAAATAAATGGATTGATTGTTGTATTGCGGGTGATAATCGATGAGTTGTTGAAGTATTGCATTCCACTGTTCAAATGTATGTGGATTTGGTATATTGATTGCCTTTAAACTCTCACCCAATCGGTCAAGATGTGGCTTAATGCAGAAAATATTACCTTTGTATACAGGAATGACTTCATAAACGCTATCGCCGAATAGAAACCCTCTGTCCATCACTGAAACAAAGGCTTTATCTTTTTCGATGTATTTGCCGTTTAAATAAACCATGGCTAAGACCTAATTAAAAGAGCATTTTAATAGAGTCAACCATTCTTGCAAAAAATCCGGATTCAGGTGCGTCTTCAAGCGCAACTAATGGCATACGAGCCAATACTTCATCCTTAAAACTAAGTACCAGTTCGCCAACATTATCACCAAGCTCGATTGGTGCTACTAGCTTTTGGTATAAATGTATGGTTTGGGTTGTGTGCCTAAATTGGTTGCGAGGTAGGGTTACGTGCGATGAATCAATGACACCGACTTTAATAGTGTTTTTCTCAGACTTGAATACAGGTACTTGCTGGGAGATGTCATTAATGGATTGTGTTTCAAAGAATCTGAAGCCGTAGTCTAGGAGTTTTTGCGTTTCTGAGACGCGAATCGTAGGACTATTAGAGCCAAGAACGACGGAAATAAGACGCATGCCAACTCGGTTGGCGCTGGTGACTAAGCAGTACCTTGCTTTTTTAGTGTAGCCAGTTTTAAGGCCGTCAACAGTGGCATCAGACCATAGCAACTTGTTACGGTTGTTTTGTTTGATGTCGTTGTAAGTGAACTCTTTTTGGCTATACCATTTATAGTAATCAGGAAACTCTCGAATGATGGCAGAGGACAAAATGGCCATATCATTTGCTGTAGTGTATTGGTTGTCATTTGGAAGACCTGAAGCATTTTCGAAATTGGTATTGCTCATACCAAGATCCAGTGCATACTCATTCATGAACAGCACAAACGTACCCTCAGAGCCTGCAACATGTTCTGCCAGTGCCACTGATGCGTCATTGCCAGATTGAATGATCATTCCCATTAATAAGTCTTTCAGTTTTATCAATTTTCCGACTTCAATAAAACTTCTAGAGCCGCCTGTTTTCCATGCTTTTTCACTGATTTTAACTTCATCGTCTAGACTAATAAATTCTCCCTTAATGCGCTGAAAGATAACATAAGAGGTCATTAATTTAGCAAGACTCGCCGGCGCTCTACGCTCATCCGAATTATTTTCGGCAATAACTTTTCCTGAGTTGTGGTCCAGAATTATGTAGGCAGCAGCGCCGATTACAGGGGCTTCAGGGATATAGAATTTTGGGTCTTTTGCCGCACTAACACTGCCAGCTAGAAAAAGGATTAAAAGGGTTTTAATAAGTGAAGATGGTGATAGAAATTTCATAGAAAGTTGGCTTTAAATAGTTGAAGTGAGTTTTGCTTTAATTGCTCAGATAATTGATAAACAGTCACCGTGTAGCGGTTATCGTGATTATAGCGAGTAATGGCGTAAAAGTTCCAGAAAGTAAACTAAGTTTGTTTTATTTTGACTAACGCGATTTAAACTGAGCTTGGTTTCATCGTTGTAAATATCTTGGCACTTTGTGTTTATGAATAGACATGATAATACCAAAGCTTGCCATCAATGTCATTAGTGACGAGCCCCCGTAGCTAACCAATGGAAGGGGTACACCCACAACTGGTAGTAGACCAGAAACCATGGCAATATTGACAAAGACATAAGTGAAAAAGATTAGCGATAAACTGGCACCTAACAGTTTAGAGAAGTTATCTTCGCAGCGTAGTGACAAGCTAAAGCAACGATAGATAATTAATCCATATAATAACAGCAGTAAAAGAACACCAAGAAACCCCATTTCTTCTGCCAAGACTGAAAAGATAAAATCGGTGGAATCTTCAGGGAGAAAATCGAGTTGAGATTGAGAGCCTTGTTGCAATCCTTTACCGGTGAATCCACCGGAGCCGATCGCAATTTTGGATTGCAAAATGTGATAGCCAGAGCCAAGTGGGTCGGACTCTGGGTCGAGTAATGTCAAAATTCGCTTTTTTTGATAATTTATTAACAAAAAATTCCAGACAATATACAGTCCGCTCGAAGCTAGACTCAATAACAAGCCAAAATTAAGCCATGGATTTTTTAGTAATTTGATACTGACACCTGAGAAAAACAAAACATAAACCCCTGAGGCGCCAATCAAAAGCGAGGTGCCCAAATCAGGTTGTTTTGCAATCAAAAGCACAACGCTAGCTATGGCGCCCAGAGAAATCAATATAGGGATAGCTCTAGGAGGCATGGTTCTCTCAGAAAGGATAGAAGCAATGGCAATGGGTACAATGACTTTCATCATCTCCGAGGGTTGAAACTTAACCAAACCAAGGTTGAGCCAACGCTGTGCACCCCCACCAGAACTACCAAAGAATAACACCATAATAAGCAGAAAAATACCAATAACCATTAGTATAGGCGCTGATCTCTTGAGATAGAGAGGTGGTATTTGTGCAACAACTAACATCACCCCGGTTGCAAGTGCCAAATGGGTTAATTGTTTATAAACAGGACTTAAAGAACCGCCTGAACTGCTATACAGAACCAATAAACCAAGGGCGGAAATAATTGCGATCAGTAGTAGTAGTGGCGTGTCAATTTTAAAGTAGCGATAGAATAGCTTTATTCTTTTGTACAAAAAGGCAATCATAAGACTAGCAAACCAACCGCTCGTGCATCTGAGAGCAATAAGTTAAAACTGCTGCAAGCTGAAGTATTGTTCATGCATTCAACGCCAAGACCAAGCTCTCTAAGAGAAACTTGTTGCTTGGGAGAGAGAAAAATCACCTTTTCGCCCGTTCCAATAATCAATAAATTAAGTGGCTCTTGACACGTGAGTTGGAAGAGTAGTTTTTTGTCGATTTCATCTAGAGATTGTATTGAAAGTTCTTGGCTATTTGTTGGTGAAATAAAGCAAGGGGTTTTTAATTGTCCATGCGTTAATATGATGGTGGACGAATTGAATGAGACAATGGAGTTATGGTTGGCGTCTTGTTGAGTAAATTCCATTGAAGTGCTAAAGATATTTGGCTATTGGGGGGTAATTATATCAGTGTAAAATTAATACTTCATTTGAATTAATTGGCGATATTTAAGTTGTGTCCAGTTATCAGTATCAAGGTCAACAATAATCATCCCTATGAAATCCAGATTTGCTCCATCTCCCACAGGTTATCTCCACATTGGCGGCGCCAGGACGGCACTGTTTGCATGGCTTTGGGCAAGAAAAAATAATGGACAATTTACGCTTAGAATTGAAGACACAGATAGGGAGCGATCCACTCAGGCGTCCGTTGATGCAATATTGCAAGGCATGGATTGGCTTGGACTTGACTATGACGAGGGTCCAATCTATCAAACTGATCGCTTTGATCGCTACGAAGAAGTCATTAATGAGTTATTGAAAAAGGGTAGGGCGTATTACTGCGAATGCTCAAAAGGGCGACTGGAAAAATTGAGAGAAGATAAAATGGCCGCGGGTGAAAAGGCAAAATATGACGGCTGTTGCCGCGACAAGAATTTATCTAGCGGTGTTATTCGTTTTCTCAACCCAGATAAGGGAAAAGTAACCTTTAGGGACCATGTTAAAGGTGACATTGAAATCGCCAATTCAGAGCTTGATGACTTAATTATTGCACGTTCTGATGGCTCACCCACTTACAATTTAACGGTTGTTGTTGACGATCATGATATGGCGATTGACTGCGTTGTTCGCGGCGATGATCATATCAACAACACACCAAAACAGATTAATTTATACACTGCTCTTAATTGGGACTTGCCAGCTTTTGCTCATGTGCCGATGATTCTGGGTGGTGATGGCGCGCGATTATCAAAACGTCATGGTGCAGTCAATGTGATGGCTTATCGAGAGAAAGGGTTTTTACCAAAAGCACTGCTTAACTACATTGTGCGCCTTGGTTGGTCACACGGTGACCAAGAGGTTTTTTCATTAGAAGAGATGATTGATTTGTTTGACCTTGATAACATCAACAAAGCACCTGCAAGCTTTAATCAAGAAAAGTTGGTTTGGTTAAATCAGTTCTACATTAAAAGCACTGACATTTCAGAGTTGATTCAACACTTGCAGTGGCACTTAGAACAACGATTAATTGACGTTAACAGCGGCCCTAGAATAGAAGATGTGGTTGAGTCGTTAAGAGACAGATCGAAAACTCTAGTGGAAATGGCCGATAGTTGCATTATGTTCTATCATGATTTTTCAGTTTTTGATGAAAAACAAGCCAGAAAACAATTCAGTGACAAGTCGCAATCTATTATCGAAGCGCTCCACTCAAAACTCTCGGCACTTGACATTTGGAATGCTGAGACTGTGCACGGTGAAATTCAAAAGGTGTGTGAGCAAGAGAGTGTTGGTTTCGGCAAGGTAGGCCAACCTTTTAGGCTTGCACTAAGTGGCAATGGGAAGGCGGGAAGTATTGATGTTTGTGCTGAACTTGTTGGCAAGAATAGAACGTTGGCCAGATTGCAAATGGCCATTGATTATATTAAAACTCTTTGAGTGCTTATCTAAATAAGTGGTTGTTATGAGCTTGGCGTTCACTGACGTTGTTTTTGCAATTGCACCAATTTTCATGCTTATGATTATTGGTAATCTGCTGAGACGAAATCAAATACTGGATGACGCATTTTGGAATCTAAACGATAAACTTGTTTATTGGATTCTTATGCCAGCGCTATTGTTTAATGAGATTTCACAAATACATTTTTCACCAGCGCTTTTTGGTAGTTATGCCATGGTTATTCTTAGTGGATTTTTTGCCGTCATCTTATTATCAATTTTATTGAGTAAAGTATGTGCTTACTCGGGCGCGATATCGAGCTCTGTCATGCAAGGTGCTGCTAGACACAACGCGTTTATAGCTCTGGCAATCTCTGGCAGTCTTTTCGGTGCCAAAGGTTTGGCGATAGGAACCAGTCTAATGGCCATTCTTATACCGATTGTTAATGTTGTCATAGTGACTTTTATGGTGATTGTTCTACAAGATGAAAAGCCCAATAATGCAAAACCAAGATTAACTGGCGTTGTTGCTGAATTGGCAAAAAACCCACTTATTTTATCGATTATTGTGGGTATTGTATTCTCGGTAGCGAACGCGAAGGACGTTCCCATTATTCATGAAACAACTCGGTTGCTAGGTTTGGGGGCTATACCAGTGCTGCTTTTGGGTCTAGGGGCAAATATTAGGATTAGAAATCTTTCAATAAAAATCAGTCCGCTCATTATTTCTTGCGTCTTAAAATTGGCTATTTTCCCGTTGATTGTTTATTTAGTCAGTGATTATTTTGAATTCAGTGTAACTGAAAAGATTGTTATGGTGATATTTGGTTGCGTGCCAACGGCCGTTAGTTCTTATACCCTAGCCAAACAGTTGGGTGGTGAGGCCGAATTGATGACAAGTATAATCACGTTACAAACGGCACTATCATTTATTACCATTCCATTAATTTTGGTTTTGATTACCTAGACCTCAGCAGTGTATTTTTTTACTGTTTAGGGCAATCGCCTGAAACAAATGGCATAGATCATTGCAAAATTGATTTTTGGGATGGGGTTTGGGGAAGGGTAAAATTTTTGAAAGATTTATAAGTCATTGATTTTAATACTCTTCCCCGACTTAAAAAGTGTTCGGAGTTGTTGCAATGCAACAACTTCGGTATTTGTTAAGTTTGGTGATATAATAGGCGTCAGAATTCTCTTAATTCTAATTTTCTATTTCACTTTTCAAATATCATGAACGATAAAATTAAAGCGGTCTCAGACGCTTCTTTTGATGCTGACGTTATTAACGCATCACAACCAGTTTTAGTAGATTTTTGGGCGGAATGGTGTGGTCCTTGCAAGGCTCTTTCACCAATCCTAGATGACATTGCAATTGAATATGATGGTCGTGTGACTATCGCTAAAGTCAACGTTGACGAAAACATGCAGACGCCGCCAAAATACGGTATTAGGGGCATTCCTACTATGCTTTTATTTAAAGATGGCGCAGTCGAGGCCACTAAGGTTGGGGCATTGTCAAAAGCTGAATTGAGTGCATTTATAGACTCGAATATTTAGAGACCTTTGCATAAAAACATTTAAATTTGATAGTGGGATTTTTTTTAATTTACAAGGCTTCATTTAAACTAATTTTTTAAACAGAACAAAAACTTAAAACACCAATCGCTGTCGGCGCAACTTGCGCTGACAATAGCACATTTCCTCAATACAATCTGTATTAAATCGACCGTTTGACAATCCGTCAACATAAATATCACTAACAATCAATTATGAAATTATCCGACCTTAAAATCCAGACGCCATCTGAACTCTTGGAAATGGCACAATCTTTAGGCATTGAAAACATCTCGAGAGCGAAAAAGCAAACGCTTATTTTTGCAATCTTGAAACACATGGCAGACAATGATGAAGAGGTTTTAGGTGATGGTGTATTAGATATTTTGCAAGAAGGTTATGGTTTTCTGAGATCTGCGAACGATTCGTATGTTTCTGGCCCCGACGATATTTATGTGTCACCGAACCAAATCAGGCGATTTAATCTGTCAACAGGTGATGTTGTTACTGGCAAGATTCGTGCACCAAAAAAAGGTGAAAAATATTTTGCTCTAGTCAAAGTTTTAGAGGTTAATGGTGATAAGCCAGAAAATGTTAGAAATAGAATTCCTTTTTCTTCACTAACGCCTCTTCATCCAAATGAAAGGTTAAAACTAGAGATTGGCAATGGTGGTACAGAAGATATTACCGCAAGAGTAATTGACTTGGTTGCACCGTTCGGTAAAGGCCAAAGGGGCTTGTTGGTTGCGCCGCCTAAGGCGGGCAAGACGATGATTATGCAAAATATTGCATCATCAATTGCCGTCAACCACCCAGACTGTGAGTTAATTGTATTGTTAATTGATGAGCGTCCGGAAGAGGTGACTGAAATGGAGCGCACAGTCAGAGGTGAAGTGATTTCTTCTACTTTTGATGAGCCTGCAAAGCGCCATGTTCAGGTTGCTGAAATGGTCATCGAAAAAGCTAAAAGACGTGCTGAGCAAGGCAAGGATGTCATCATTCTTCTTGACTCAATCACGCGTTTAGCAAGAGCCTACAATACCGTTGCGCCTTCTTCTGGTAAGGTGTTGACTGGCGGTGTTGATGCTAATGCATTGCAAAGACCAAAACGCTTTTTTGGTGCCGCTAGAAACATTGAGAACGGTGGTAGTATTACTATCATTGCTACTGCATTGGTCGACACCGGTTCAAAAATGGACGAGGTGATTTACCAAGAATTCAAGGGTACTGGTAATATGGAATTGCATCTTGAGCGCCGTCTTTCAGAAAAACGCATTTTCCCAGCGATTAATATTAATGCCTCAGGTACACGTCGCGAAGAGCTGATTACCGATGAGCAAGAACTTCAGAAAATGTGGATTTTGCGCAAAATTCTTCACCCAATGGATACCGTTGGTGCTGCAGAATTTTTGATCGAAAGATTAAGGTTTTCTAAGACTAATAATGAGTTCTTTGACTCAATGAAGCAAAAGAAATAGCCGTTATTATCTGGTAGACTGATATGAGAGGCCTTTACAACAATCATTTTAAAATTTGCTGAGTGATAAAAATGAGTAAAAAATGTGTAAAAATTTATAATTAATAGCACTCGCTATTGATGAGAATTTTTCTGCACTTTTTAGCATTTTTCGCCTCAGCCCTTTGGGATAGGAGATTTTCACCCTAGGGCAGGCTTCGCACTCCAATTTTCCTGCGTTAATTTTTTTCGCTAGACAACAAGTAGAGCTTCTAAAAATATGCCTTGTAAAATAATAAAAATCCCACTATCAAACCTAAACTGATTGTTGTAAAAGCCTCCATGAAAACGAATCTTTTTAGAATTATTCAATACCAAAATAGTCGCATTGCTCGGTATCTCATGCGCAATGTGAGTGTGTTGTTTTTTGCCATGATATTTATCATTGGCTTGGTTGTTTTTGGCAATCAGTTTGTCTTAATGGTGAAGGAGAGTGTTCGCCAAGGCGTACCTATTCAAGAATTAATGCCACTCATTGGCTTTAATATGATCAGAGATGTTCCTATTATCTTTTCTCTTTCTTTGTTTTTAGCTATTATTCTTGCCGTCTCTCAGCTGTATAAGAATTCCGAAGCTATTGTGCTTAATTCACTGGGCTTGGGCGATAAGCATTTTATGGTTTTTATTCAGCCGGTTGTTGTTGTTTCTGTTTTGTTTATTTTATTTTTAACAACTTTTGCAGTACCTTGGGCTAAGGAGCAGAAAAATCTAATTGTAGAAGAAACCAAAAATGCCTCTGAGTTTTCTTTTATTAAAGAAGGTGAGTTCCAAGAATTTAAGGATGGAGAAATTGTCTTTTACGCTTCCGAATCATCAACCCCTGATGATGCTCAAGAGCAAAATATGGAAGAAATCTTCATTTACGCCTCAGCCAAAGGAAGGCCTTTAATTGTCTTGGCTTCTGAGGCAACAAAATACACAGATCCCGACACTCATAGCGTTTATTTGCGCCTTAGAAATGGCACTCGTTATCATGGCATTCCAAGTAGTGAAAACAAAAGCATTCTCGAATTTGATCAATACGATTTGCAAATTATTTCAGGAGAGATTCAAGAAACAGAAGTTATTTACACCGAAATTGAAGGTCGCTCGACGCTTGATCTCTTTAAAGAAACTGGTAGAGAAGTGTCTGCCGAAATACAGTGGCGCTTCTCACAACCACTAAGTGTTCTCATTCTGTCAGCGCTTGGCGTGCTGTTGGGCAAAGCATCTCCACGTGGTGGAAAAGGCATCGGCTTATTAATTGGTGTTGTTGTCTTTATGCTATACAATAACGGCCTATTAATGGCTAAAAGCGCTATGGAGCGTGGCGAGATAGATCCTTCTATTGGTCTTTGGTGGATTCATTTGTTAGTTATTTTTCTGACATTTCTGCTTTATCAGTTCAGGTACGGAAGACTGTCGACCTATCTTGTTAAAATACCCGCTTTATATAATAGAGAGAAAATAAATGCCTAGCACCCCAAGTAAAATTTTAGAAGTTTTTGACAACCCTAATCCTGAGCGAGATTACGTTATTCGTATCGATATGCCAGAATTTACCTGCTTATGTCCAATGACTGGTCAGCCTGATTTTGCCATTTTGAATCTTGAGTATATTGCCGATGAGCGATGCGTCGAACTAAAAGCGCTTAAAAATTACATTTGGTCTTTTAGAGATGAGGGTTGCTTTCATGAGGCTGTGACCAATCAAATTTTGAACGACTTAGTTGATGCGCTTGAGCCAAGGTTTATGCGTTTAGAGGCAATATTTAATGTTCGAGGTGGTATTTATACAACCGTGGTGGTAGAGCATAAATGCCCTAATTGGATCCCCAAAGAAACTGTACGCCTATGATACCAGTCCGTCAAACAATACGATTTGACAAGCATTTATTAGACAAGGACGCCCTAAAAGTTGTTAATGTTTTAACCAAAGCAGGTTTTGAAGCATATCTTGTTGGTGGCTGTATACGTGATTTATTGCTTGGCTATCAGCCCAAAGATTTTGATATTGCCACAAGTGCAACACCTGAGCAGGCACATAAGTTGTTTAAACGTTCAAGGCTAATTGGTAGACGTTTTCGCTTATTGCACGTGATGTTTTCGCCAAGAAAATTTCTTGAAGTGGCGACATTTCGCGCAGGCAAGGTGCAGACAAGCAATAATGGTGTTGTTAGAGACAACCTTTATGGCTCTCTTAAAGAAGACGCTTTTCGTCGTGACTTTACTGTTAACGCCTTGTATTACGATGTGGCTAAATCAGAATTAATTGATTATGTTGGTGGTCTTGATGATCTTAAAGCTAGCCGCATAGAGATGATTGGCGATCCAATTGAACGTTTTGAGGAGGATCCGGTGCGAATGATTCGTGCTGTGCGCTTCCAGGCCAAGCTTGGTTCAAGTTTGTCAGAAGATATTCTTAAGGCGATTAAAAAACAAGCGTGTTTACTTAGCAATATCCCTCCGGCCAGGTTGTTTGATGAGTGCGTTAAACTTTTTCATAATGAAAAAAGCCTTGAAATTTTTCGACAACTTGAAAATCTTGGCCTACTGAAACAACTTTTTCGCCAAACCGAAAGCACGACTTTTATTGAGCAAGCCCTAATTAACACCTCTGAGAGGATTAAAGCAGGCAAGTCTGTAACACCAGCTTTTTTATTTGCTGTTTTCCTTTGGAGCGCCCAGAATAAACGATTTGAGCAGCTCGCTAAAAAGAAAAGCTCAAGGTTTCTGGTAATGAATCAGGCGTCAGATGAGGTTATAAGAAAACAGGTTGAGCAAGTGATGATGCCTAAGTGGCTTTCTGCCAGAGTACGAGATACTTGGATAATGCAACACAAGCTTGAAATATGCAATCCAAAAAAAGAGAAAGAACTGATTGCACACCCTCGATTTAGAATGGCTTATGATTTTTTGGTTTTACGTTCACAAAGTATTAACCCACAATTAAAAGAAAGGGCAGATAGATGGACTCAACTGCAGAAGTAAAATCCATCCTTATCACAGGCTGCTCAACTGGAATTGGCCTGCATCTTGCCCGTGGTCTTAAAGATAAGGGCTACCGAGTCTTTGCCAGTGCTAGGCAAGAAGCCGATGTTGAGAAACTCGAAGCTGAAGGTTTTGAGTCATTATTGCTTGATTTGTCCTCTTCAGAGTCAATTAATTGCGCTGTAAAGGATCTTTTTCAAAAAACCGAGTGTATTTATGCTTTGATTCACAATGGTGCATACGGCCAAGCTGGCGCATTAGAAGATATTTCTCGAGCAGCAATGGAAGAGCAGTTTCAAGCGAACTTTTTTGGCTGGCATGAGTTAACTAATTTGATTTTGCCATCGATGAAAAAGCATAATAATGGCCGTGTAATATACATCAGTTCGGTATTGGGTTTTGTTGCTTTACCTTTTAGGGGTCCATACGTCGCCTCAAAGTTTGCCGTTGAAGGTCTGGTCGACACACTAAGGCTTGAGCTTCGCCACACCAACATTAACTTTTCATTAGTTCAGCCCGGCCCGATAGAGTCTGACTTTAGGAAAAATGCTTACTTGTCTTTTCAAAAGCATGTTGATTTTGAAAGTAGTGACTATCGAGCAGATTACAAGAAGATGATTGAACGACTTAACTCATCGAAAAATGCACAGTTCACATTAGGACCTGAAGCGGTATTAAAGCCGGTACTTCATGCATTAGAATCAAGAGCACCAAAGTTGCGTTATCGAGTCACCTTTCCCACCAAGTTGTTTGCAATTTTAGGTAGAATACTTCCTAGTGCTTGGATGGATCGAGTGCTGATTAAAGCTGCAGACTAACGGAGAAAAGAATGGCTAGCAAATTTGATTTTAATAAGGGCTTAAGCGAGTTAGAGTCCATTATCAATAAAATGGAATCTGGTGATTTGAGTCTTGAGGATTCTCTTAAGTATTTTGAAAAAGGCGTTAAGCTTCATCGTCAATGTCACACGGCTCTTAGTGATGCTGAACAGCGCATTTCTGTACTAAGTGCGAGTGATGGTTACAGCTCTGAAAAGCCCTTTGACGCTCCTAGGGACACCTCTAACAACCCATGATAACCTCTAAAAAGCGAATCTTCACTCATTTGTCAATTTTAATAAAATCTGTTTTAACCCTGCTAGAACTGACTTTATTTAAATCAACAACCAAGCAAAAATACACATTTTATAAATCACCACGGGTTGTTAGAGATGCCCTTGGATAATTACCGAGCGCGCGTTAACAGTTGTCTTAGTAGTCATTTTTCTCAAAAGGGCGCGTTAACTGAGAATATGCGCTACAGCGTTTTGGCTGGAGGCAAGCGATTTAGACCGATACTAACTTACACAACCGCCTCTGTATTTAATGTGGATTTAGCTCAAGCCGATTCATGCGCTTGTGCAGTTGAGTTAATTCACATTTATTCACTCATTCATGATGATTTACCAGCGATGGATGATGATGATATGCGCCATAATCAACCTGCTAACCATAAGCAGTTTGGCGAGGGTCAAGCTATTTTGGCTGGTGATGGCCTACAAGCTCTGGCTTTTCGTATACTGACGAATAACGATAGCATTGATCCAGAAATTCGAATTAATTTAGTGAAGCAGCTCTCAAATGCCGCTTTTGAAATGGCTGAGGGTCAATCCATTGATCTGTCCATTGTTTCAAAAAATGTAGAAATTAATCTACTGTATTCAATGCATCGCAAAAAAACCGGCGCATTGTTGAAGTGTTCTGTGTTGTTAGGCGCTCTTCTTAATTCTGATTTATGTTCTGAAGATGAAGCAATATTAACTTCTTTTTCACGGGATATCGGTCTTGCATACCAAATACAAGACGACGTGTTAGACGTGTCGACGCCTGATTATGTGCTCGGCAAAAGACAAAACTCTGACGCCGAGAGGGGCAAGCCTACATTTCCTTCGATACTTGGTATGGACGAGTCGGTAAGGGTTTATGAATCGTTGTATGAAAAAGCAAGTGAGATTATTTCGCAACTTAGTGTTGACGAATCACCTCTAAGAAAGTTGACCGAAAAGTTGCTGTCGCGAACGTTCTAAGTTTTAGTATTCGACCAACAGTCCGCCCCAGCTAAAGCCGCCACCAATGCCTTCGAGCATGAGTTTGTCGCCTTTTTTAATGCGTCCATCACGTACCGCAACGTCAAGCGCAAGAGGAATTGATGCGGCTGATGTGTTGCCATGTTTGTCTAAAGTTAGCACGACTTTTTCCATAGGCAGTTTGATGCGTTTAGCAACAGCAGTGATGATACGAATATTGGCTTGATGAGGAACCATCCAGGTCAAATCCTCAGTGGTCATATCGCATTCTTGTAGTGTTGTTTCCGCTAAATTCGAAAGCCTGTTAACGGCAATTTTGAACACTTCATTTCCTGACATTTGAATAAAGCCAAGTTCATTGATGCGATTATTGCTCACTTGCAGTGATGAAAGATAGCGACCGTCACTGCAAATTTTAGAATGAAGAATACCTGTCTCATCGTCAGCACTTAGCACAATCGCACCAGCGCCATCGCCAAAAAGGATTGCTGTCGAACGATCGTTTTGATCAACAAGTCTTGAAATGGTTTCGCTGCCAACAACCAACACTTTCTTAGCGCCACCATTCTCAATGTATTGCTGAGCTGTTGTCATTGCGAAAACAAAACCCGCGCACACAGCTTGCAAGTCAAAAGCAGGGCATGTAGCGCCAATTTGGTTTTGCAACATGGTTGCCGTTGCTGGAAATATTTTATCTGGGGTCGTCGTTGCTAAAATAATAAGATCAAGTTCGTTGGCGTCAATTCCCGCCATTTCAAGGGCATTATTGCTGGCTTCTACTGCAAGGTCACAAGTGCCTTCTTCTTCTACGATTCTACGCTCACTGATGCCTGTTCTAGCAACAATCCACTCGTCGTTTGTGTCAAGCGTTTTTTCAAGGTCATGGTTCGTCACCACCTTTGGGGGTAAGTAGCTGCCAGTGCCTATGATTCGTGCAAATTTCTTCATTTATTAGTTGATTTTATGTTGTTCCAGCTCGTGAGTTAACTGGTCGGAAATCTTATCGGTAATTTTAGCATGTGCCTCTAAGTAGGCCAGCTTAATTGCTTGAAGGTAGGCTTTGGTATCGGCCCCACCGTGGCTTTTAATGACCACACCTTTGAGTCCTAGCAAACTTGCGCCATTATATTGACCAGGGTCCACGCGCGACTTGAAATCCTTCATCACTGGGCTGGCAATCAGCGCGATGATTTTTGTTAATGGGTTTTTCTTAAAAGAGCGCTTGAGAAAGTGCGATATCATCTTAGCAACGCCTTCACTAGCCTTCAAGGCAATATTACCTTCAAAGCCATCGCAGACAACGACATCGACGGTACCTTTATAGATATCATCGCCTTCAACGAAACCAACGTAGTTAAGAGAAGAGTTTTTAAGGAGTTGAGCGGTGTCTTGAATTTTCTCACTGCCTTTCATGTCTTCTACACCGACATTGAGAAGACCAATCGTTGGCTGTGTGATATTTTCAGTGTGCTGTACTGCAATTGCACCCATGGTCGCAAATTGTAATAAAGTTTCTGGTTTTGAATCAATATTTGCACCAACGTCAAGCATGTGAGTGTGACCAGTGTAGGTAGGTAGACTGGTCATAATGGCCGGCCGGTCTACACCTTTAATGGTTTTTAAGACAAAGCGTGATATTGCCATTAGAGCGCCCGTATTTCCAGCGCTTACGCAGGCATCAACTGTTTTATCGTGGACAAGATTGATAGCGACCCGCATTGATGAGTCTTTCTTACGGCGCAGAGCGTGCGAAGGAGCTTCGCACATGTCAATGACTTCACTAGCATGGGTGACGCTGATACGCTCGATAAGCGACTTGTATTTGGCGTGCTTTTCCAACTCTTGCTGAACACCTGGTTTGTCGCCGACAAAATTCAGGTGCAGGTCACCATATAAGCTTAGTGCATTAAGTCCAGCTTCGATGGTAACGGGAAATCCAAAGTCACCGCCTGAGGCATCAATTGATACCTTGGTTGTCATAGTTGCTTTATTTTAAGCTTCTACTTCTTCGATGTCTTCAACTACTGATTTGATCACTTGTTTGCCACGATAATAACCATCAGTAGTGATGTGATGGCGCAAGTGAGTTTCACCAGTTTCTTGATCTTCTGATAATGCAGGATTTTTTAGTGCATTATGTGAACGACGCATACCTCTCTTCGAAGGTGTTTTTCTACTTTTTTGTACTGCCATTGCTTACTCCTCGCCCTCATCGGCTATTTGAATATTTTTTAGTATTGCAAAAGGGTTTTGTTTCTCTTGCTCAACTACTTGTTCTGTGTCTTTATAAGTTGCACAATCATAATCGTGCAAAGGTACCATTGGTATTGCCAACAAAACCTCGTCTGAAATCAACTCCACTGTTGATAATTCTTCATCTTCAGTCACATACAACTCAAAGCGTGAATCCAGTCCCACACCTTGGTTTTCGTTTTTAATAAACCCCAAATTAAAGTCAATCTTTAAATCTTGAACAATATCTTCAAGGCAGCGCTGACATGAAATCGCAATACTTAATGAAATTATTCCACTTAGACAAGGTGTTCTATTATTTTCAAATGAAAAGGCTAGTGCCACTTTGACTTTGTCTGTTTTATTGCTTGCAATCTTCTCAAGTTCTGGAAAATCCATAATTTGGTATTCCCCTGAAAAGATCAATTCCTTCCTAGCAAAGTTAAACAGTTTTAGCTGTTCTGGTGGCTTCATGCTAGCCCACTTATATTTGTTTTTCTAAAGCGAGAGTATTTTACCAGAAACTTTTCAATTAGTTGAGACCCTTGGGTAAATCATTTTAGATTTGATAGTGGAATTTTTGTTATTTTAAAAGGCATATTTTTTTAAAGCTCTACTTGTTGTCTAGCGAAAAAAATTTACGTAGGAAAATGGAGTGCGAAGCCTGCCCTTGGGTGAAAAATTTCCTATCCCAAAGGGCTGAGGTGAAAAATGCTAAAAAGTGCAGAAAAATTCTCATCAATAGCTAGTGCTATTAATTTTAAATTTTTACACATTTTTTATTCATTTTTATCACTCAGCAAATTCCAAAAATGGTTTGCACAAGGATCTCAGGTTAATAACTTTGACGTTGCCTTGTCGCTTCGAATAGCGCAATTCCGGTCGCCACAGATACGTTGAGGCTTTCAACATTGCCATGCATAGGGATTTTGACCAATTGGTCACAAGTTTTTTTGACTAATTTTCTAAGCCCTTTACCTTCAGTGCCCATCACCAGAACACTTGGCTCTCTGAGATTAAGTTGATACAGCAAGGATTGTGTCTCTCCATCAAGGCCAATAACCCACAGTGATAATTTTTGCAATTCTTTAATGGCTCTCACCAAGTTAGTTACTTGGAAGATTTTTAGTTGGTTTAGCGCACCGGCAGAGGTTTTGTGCACAAGTGCATTAATTGGCGCTGAACCGTCTTTATTGATAACCACACAGTCAACAGCGGCTGCATTTGCGCTTCGCAAACACGCACCGAGATTCCTTGGGTCTTGGATGGAGTCGAGCATTAGTATTAATGGAGCGTCACTCATACCACCTACAAACTTTATGAGCGCATCCTGACCCAGTAAGGTCGGTAGAACAATATCTGCAACAATGCCTTGGTGAAGTTCTCCTTTTGTTAGGCGATCCAACTTGCTTTTATCGATATAAGAGTAGTTGATTTGATGAGCATTAAGCTGTGAGATAACCCCAGATATTCGACGATCATCCCTACCGGTTTGAATAAAGACGTTTAGTACGTACTCAGGGTTTGCATTAAGCTGTGCTTCTATACCGTGAAAGCCGTATATTTGTATCGATTTTGACATACTAATTTTGCTTTTCTCTATAGTTTATCTGAGAAGATCTCGATATAAGCAGAGCTTCTAAGTTCTTGCACCCAGTCAAGATAGTGCTTTGCAGTCTTGTTGTTGATAATTTTTTGCTTACAAGCTTCTAGACTGGAATTAATATAACGCTCGTCTGTTTTGATGGCGATTGCCCATCCAGCCCCCGAATTGTAAACCTTTGATACTTCACCTTCTTTAAGTTTGTCAAAAAAAATAAGATTTGAACTCTCCAGAGTGAGCCAGTCAGAAAGACCACCTTGTGCATAAGAGTAGTCTTGAGAGTGTAATTTTGCAAAATCATAAAATGAAGCGCCTTTTTCTATGTGTTTTGCAATTTTGTTAAGAAGATCTTTAACAGCACTTTTTTGATCATTGGCGCCTTCAACCTCGGAAATAAATATTTGCGCTATTCTTATTTGTTTGGTGCTGTTTTTGGTTGCGTTATTTTGGCATTTAGTGCTTATTTCTTCATCGGATAAAATAATCGCCATTCCCTGAATTACATTTTGCTGCAATATTCTTACTGAAAGTTGGCTGATGATTTGTTGAAGGAATGTGGGAAATTGTGAAAGGGCTTTAAGTTCCTCAATCGTCATGTTGTTGGTTTTTGCTATTTGTGCTATAGCTTCGTCAATCGATTGCTGTGTAGGCTTAATACCTAGGCTGGTTATTTGTTCATGAATCAAAATATTGTCAATTTGTTGATCGATGACTGCCATTTTTTCATCTAACGAGCTGCCAGTGGTGAGTTGTTGCTCAACCGAAGTCGTGGTGATAATGTTGTCATTGACAATGGCAATTATGTTGTTGGTGGCAAATACAGGTCCAAATTGTAAGCACAATAATAGTGCTAGGAGTTTTCTCATCGAGTGATGCCAGCTCGGTAGTATGGTATGTTCTCTTCAATTTTTTTACGCAGACTAAATGAACTTGAGCCTAATCCTTTAAATACAAGCTCGGCGCCTGTGCTGTAGTCATAGCCGCTACTGCTGTCTCTGTATTTTTTAAAATGCGCTATGCGAAACGCCCAGCAACAAGACTCATAAACAATACCAGTGGTTTCCGTGTTGGTTATACCGGTTGAAGTGGTTTTATCGATACCGCCGAATAAATGTATAGCATCTGTTACAGGGTATGCTCCATATAGCTTAAGTGTTTTTTTTGTGCCGTCGTTTTCAGTGGAAATTGAGACAAACTCCTTGGGGTTAAGTTTATAACTAAGAGTATTATTTCGTTTAACAATTGTTGCCTTATCTGGGTCAAATTGTATAGCGGTGTTATAAATGAAATTGCCTAGCGCTAGGTCAATTGATGCAGCAATATCGGAGTGAGTTTTTCGCGTTTCATAATCAGTATTTGCATTATCACTGACCACTTCATCATCTGCATAAAAGCTCTGAGCAAGTTTGATGTTTAATAAGCTTTTGTTGGAATCTTTATCACTTAAATCAGATTCAAGACTCAGAGTGATGTCATTGGCATTTGTTACTCTGTCGAAGCCCGTGTATCTTTCACCAGAGGTTAAGTCAGCAAAGGTGATGATGTCATCATGTTTGTCAGTTGTGTCGAAAATTGGAATATTTCCTTGTACCTGTTTTGCCCGATAGTTGTAAGAAACTCTAGGTGTAAACTGATGAATTACATCAGAATTAAGCAATTGTGTTTGTCCGATGAAAGGAAAGGCGAGACCAGCACCAAATCCGGCTGTAGTGCGCGTGATGTTGTTACTATTATCAAGTAAATAGTGAGTCACTCCCACATCCGCACGGGTTGTCACTTCGGGAAATTTAAAGTTAAGCGTTTTCGAAACACTCAGTCCGCCATGAGTTCTCAAACCCGATTGAACACTAGAGGTATCGTGAGTAAATTTGGTAGTCACCAGATTTGTTTGAAGGGGGTAATCGGAATCTGGGTTTATAGTCTTTGAAATAGAGACTTCAAAATCTTTTGTATAGTCGGGTGTTCCGGCATTAATAATTTGCTCGTCCTCACTAAGTAAGTGAGCAGTCAAATACCGTTTAGGATCGTCAAAAGACACCTTGATGTGAGAATTAAGTCTTGTATCCGAAGTATCACCGTGCGTAATGTCTTTAAAATAATTTTTATCAGAAACACGATTGGTCTGCACACTCAAGTGGATTTTTTCATTAATATCAAGCTCCAAAGATGTGTTGAAAAGCCAACGCTTTGTTTGTGAGACATGGTCCTGAGAAAGGTACTGCCCATCAATGATTAGAGTGTTGTCTTTAATGTCTTGGTTTTGCGTCAGGAGTTGGCGATAAGTGCCTTCGTAGATTGACCCACGGTTAGACATTCTAGTATATGCAATGAGTAAATCACGGTCAGGCGCTAGGTTGAAGTAATAAGGAATTCTAAATCGATTGTGCTTCTTTTCGTCGCCGGCCTCAGTGTATCTCTCAAATTCTGGCGTAAGAAAGCCCGTACCACGACCCTCGAGAACCCATTGATACAATGGATAATAAAAAACGGGGTAGCCAAAAAATTTGATAACGGCATCATCAGCGAGCCCTCTATTGGTTTCAAAGTCAAGTTCGATTGAGTCTGCTTGAATTAACCAGTCGTTTTGATTGAGTGGGCAAAGGCTATACGTTGCATTCTCAAAAAGTATAGTGTTGGTTGTTTTGGAAACCGTCTCAGCTGAGCCATTTGCATTGGTGTCAATTTGTTGGTATCTAGCATTGCTGAGCTTAACCAGTAAGTCATCATTTTGCTTCTTTGTAAATATTTGATTGCCAGTAATTAAAAATCGTTCATCTTGAAATTTTACATTGCCTTTGGCCAAAGTGGATTGATCGGATTTAGAAATACTAATTTCATCTGCTGCAAGAAAATGAGAGTTTGATTTAACTGTTGCATTGCCAGTTAATAGATAGTTATTATTTTGGTTTATTTCGCTTTGATCTGCTTCAACTTCTAATCCTTGAGTGTTGCTTGTGAATTTCTCTAAAGGAAAAAGTGTTTGATATTCAGGACAATTTAATCCTGAAATGTCTGCGTTGATTAATGTATTGCTTAAGATTAATGTAGTGAAAATCAGGTGCCTTTTCATGCCAAACTTTGATGATGCAAATGGCCATATTTTAGCACTTAATATTATTACCTATTTAGCTTATAATCAACACTTGTCAAGCTATTTAATTAGGTAAAATAACTTCAGTTTTACAACTTGGAAATTCAATGGCCTGGAACGACAATAAGAATCAAAACCCCTGGAGCAATAATAACCAATCACCGCCCGAATTGGACGAGGTTATCAAAGACTTTAAAAACAAGTTTAACGCAGCATTTGGCGGTGGCTCTTCGAGCAACTCTTCTGGCACAACCAATGCAGGAAAGTCTGTCAGAGGCAGCGCCAAATATTTGATTGTTCTAGCAATCTTAATATGGCTCTTGTCAGGCATCTATATTATTGATCCGGCTGAACGTGGCGTTGTGCTTCGTTTTGGTGCGTTTCAAGAAATCACTTCTCAGGGCCCTCATTGGCATCTTCCTTATCCAATCGAACAACTCTATAAAGTTAATGTAGAGAGAGTTCGTGCTACTGAGATTGGTTTTAGAAACAGCCAGAATTCTAACTATGGCGGCAGAATAAGCTCCGAGTCCTTGATGTTAACCAAGGATGAAAACATGGTTGATGTTAGCTTGGCCGTGCAATACAAAATTGTCGATGCGAAAGCCTATTTATTTAATGTTCTTATGCCAGAATTGACGTTAAGTCACGTTGTTCAAAGTGTGATTAGGCAAGTTGTTGGTGACAACACTATGGACTTTGTATTAACCACGGGTCGTGAACAAGTTGCTCAGGAGGTAAAGAGTCATTCGCAAGCTTTGCTTAACGAATACCAAACGGGCTTGATTATTACCGCGGTAACCATGCAAGATGCTCAGCCACCAATTCAAGTGAAAGACGCTTTTGATGACGTTGTTAAGGCTCGCGAAGATCAACAAAGATACATTAATGAAGCTAACGCTTATGCAAACGACATCTTGCCGAAATCTCGTGGTGCGAGTCAAAGAATAATGGCTGAAGCACAAGCTTATCGTTCGCAAGTAATTTCCAAGTCCGAAGGTGAGTCCGATCGCTTCAGTCAAATTTTATCGGAGTACTTAAAAGCGCCAGAAGTTACTAGAGAAAGACTCTATAGGGAGACATTAGAAGAAGTGCTTAGTACGACAAATAAAGTTGTCATTGACGGCAGTGCAAACTCACTGATGTATTTACCTATTGATCAGTTGATCAATTCATCTAGATCGGCGACCTCATCAGCTCCTGGACAATCAAACTACCAACCTACGGGATCTCAGTCGAGTGGTGGCACCAGTATATTACGCTCTAGGGAGATAAGATAATGAAAAAAATTAGCATTATATCGATTGTTCTTATTCCAATTATTGCAATCCTTGCCAGCTCTGCGCTATATACCGTAAATGAAACTCAAGTGGCGATTAAGCTTCGATTGGGTGAGATTGTTACCATTGAAGAAGAACCTGGTTTGAAATATAAAACACCGTTCGTCAATAATGTGATTTTCTTTGATAAACGTATTCAAACGCTAGATTCTTCACCAGAGTCATTCCTAACGGTTGAGAAGAAAACTGTTATTGTGGATTCTTTTGTTAAATGGCGTATTGCTGATGTGAAAAAGTTCTACATCTCGACAGGCGGCGCCATGGCGTCTGCTAATCTTAGATTGGCGCAAAACAACCAAGATGCTCTAAGAAGTCAATTCTCTAAGCGCACGATCAAAGAGGTTGTTTCTGATCAACGTGAAGCAATTATGGCTTCTGTGAAAGGTAAATTGAAGGCGATCGCAGAAACTGAGTACGGTATTGAAATTGTTGATGTCCGTATTAAACGAATCGAACTTGCGCAAGAAGTTAGAAATTCTGTTTATTTAAGAATGGAAACCGAGCGCAAAGGATTGGCCAATAAACTACGCTCAGAGGGCGCGGAAGAGGCAGAAAAGATTCAAGCTTTTGCAGAAAAAGAACGTACCATTATCTTGGCGAATGCTTACAGAGACTCTGAGAAAGTTCGAGGTGAAGGCGATGCGCAATCAGCCAGTAATTATGCGCAGGCCTATAGTCAAGACGCCGAGTTTTATTCTTTTTATCGTTCTTTGGAGTCTTATAGAAAGTCGTTTGGACAGCGGGGCGATATTTTGGTGTTGAGTCCTGACAGTAAATTTTTCAGTCACTTTAACCCAGGCTTTGACTAAAAGTTAAAAATGAATAAATGGCAGCTGCCTGAAGGGATAGATGAGCTAGCCGGCTCACAGGCAGTATCATTTGAGGTGATTCGACGTCGCCTGCTTGATTTATATCAAAGCTGGGGTTATGAACTTGTAATACCCCCAATGGTCGAATACGTTGAGTCTTTAATCTTAACCTCAGATTCCGTTGATCAAAAAACTTTTAAGTTTTTAGACCCTTGCAGTGGCAGGATGTTGGGTGTTCACGCTGACATTACACCACAAATCGCAAGAATTGATTCTAAGCGCTCAGAAGTTGGCAGTGTTGATCGTTATTGTTATATCAACGCGATCTTGCAAACCAGAGCTGATGATTTTTATGCCTCGCGCTCTCCGATTCAAGCTGGCGCTGAGCTGTATGGTTTTAAAGGCATTGAGGCTGATATTGAAGTGATAGAGATGATGATTTCTTCTCTGTCTATCCTAGATATTGAGAACTTAACACTCAGTTTAGGTAACACTTCAATTTTTAGTGCTTTAACACAAGCGGCTGAGCTTGATGTTGAAATAACAGCGACTTTAAGGGATATTTTTAAACGAAAATCCATTCCTGATTTGGCTGTATTTCTAGAGCAAAATACCATTGTGGAAGGCGAGCGATTTAAGGCGCTAATGTCGCTTGAAGGCGGTGTTGATGTTCTCGATAGTGCAAAACAGCTTTTTGCTGATTTGCCTCAAGCTCTTGAAGCAATTGATTCTCTGACTAAGTTGAACGAAGCATTCGCAGATCGAGATGTTGATCTTATGTTTGACCTTGGTGAGGTTAAGGCATATGAATACCACAACGGCGTGGTCTTTGCCGCTTACCATACTGACTTCTCAAAGGCCCTGGCGCAGGGCGGTCGTTATAACGGCTTGAGTCAGTCATTTGGTGTTGCAAGGGATGCCACCGGTTTCTCTCTGGATTTAAAATTTTTGATACAACAACAATCAGACTCCAAATTTAGCCCAAAAACTTTGCTTGCACCAAATACGAATGATGCCTCTCTCAAGGCTTTTGTTAAAGAGTTGAGGTCAAACGGTGTTGTTGTCAAACAAGATATAGAAAACTCTAACAATGCGAACATCGTTAAGAGTGGCAACGGATGGATTATTAAGGATTAGTATGGCAAAGAATGTGGTCATTATCGGCACCCAGTGGGGGGACGAGGGCAAAGGCAAGGTGGTGGATTTAATCACCGATAAAGTAAGTGCGGTTGTTCGCTTTCAGGGTGGTCACAACGCTGGCCATACGTTGGTGATAAATGGTAAAAAAACCGTTCTTCATCTTATTCCTTCTGGCATTTTGAGAAAGAGTGTTGACTGTTTGATTGGCCATGGCGTTGTATTGTCGATGTCAGCCCTTCTTAAAGAAATGGCTGAATTGGACGGTGTAAATTTGGATGTTGCATCTCGCCTTAAGATCAGTCCAGGTTGTCCATTGATCTTGCCCTATCACATTGCTCTGGATAATGCTAGAGAGGCCAAACGTGGCGACTCTGCTATTGGTACAACGGGTAATGGTATTGGTCCAGCCTATGAAGACAAAGTCGCTAGACGTGGCCTTAGGGTGGGTGATTTGCTAGATGAGACACTGTTCGCCGAAAAACTTAAAGAAGTGATGGAATATCATAATTTCACTTTGGAGAATTATTACGGTCAAAGTCCAGTCGACTACCAAACAACACTAGACGAAGCTTTGGCGCAAGCCGAACTTGTTAAACCAATGATTGCTGATGTGGCTGAAGAAATATACTCACGCATGGCAAGTAATGAAAACATTCTTTTTGAAGGCGCCCAAGGTGCATTATTAGACATTGACCAAGGCACATACCCATTTGTAACCTCGTCAAACACCACCTCAGGTGGCGCAGTCACCGGCTCTGGCATCGGCGTTTGTGATATTGATTACGTACTGGGTATTGTTAAAGCCTACACCACTAGAGTGGGCGGTGGTCCATTCCCAACCGAGTTAAATTACGATGTGGCAAGTGATGAAGGTGATCCGGTGGGTAGGGAGCTTTGTGCCAGAGGGCAAGAGTTCGGTGCGACAACAGGTCGTCAAAGACGTTGTGGTTGGTTAGACATGGTAATCCTTAACCGTTCGTTTAAACTCAATTCGGTGACCGGGCTTTGTCTGACAAAACTGGATGTGCTTGATGAGCTGGATTCATTGAAAATTTGTGTTGCTTATGATATTAATGGCGAGAGAACAACAGTGCCACCACACTCTGCTGAAGGTTATGCGCTTGCTAAGCCAATTTACATTGAAATGCCCGGCTGGAAGCAATCAACGGTTGGCACTCATGATTTCAATGCATTGCCAATTGAGGCACAAAACTACATTCGTAAAATTGAAGAATTGGCCCAGGTGCCTGTAGACATACTTTCAACTGGCCCTGATCGCGACGAAACGCTTATCCTGAATAATCCTTTTGATTAGTTATAAGCACTTTACTTTAGAGCAATATGTCTGACCCTCATTACCATCGTGAAGCGGAAAAGTACGAAAGTCCTATTCCGTCTCGTGAGCATATTCTAAGTTTCATTCAAGTTAAGCCGTACAGCAAACATCAGTTGTTCGATTTACTTGAGTTAAACGACTCCCAGAAAAAGCCTTTTGGCAGACGCCTAAAGGCGATGGTTAGAGATAAGCAGCTCAGTTGCAATAAAAAAGGCGTGTATCGGCCTTTCTCTAATCGAGGCCTTCTCAAGGGCACCATCATTGCTAATCCAAAAGGCTTTGGCTTTGTTGCCCTTGATAAGGGTGGAAAAGACTTAAGGCTGTCACATAAGCAAATGCAACTGGTTTTTCATGGCGATAAAGTTAAAGTTCGCCTGCTGAACAAGCGTCTAGATGCTGAGGTGGTTGAGGTGGTTGAGTCGGTTAAGACTCTAGTGGGTAGGCTTCATACTGATAAAAACGCACCTTACGTGGTGGTTGATGATAAGCGCATCAAACACAATATTAAAATTACCGAGATGATTGAGGGCTGTGAAGACAACCAAGTGGTCATTGTTGAGATTCTCACCTCACCGACACTGGAATCTGAAGCTACTGGCAAAGTGATTGAGATTATTGGTGGCTTTTTAGACGAGGGTGTGGAAGTGGATTCGGCACTTTATCGTCACCAAATACCAAAAGACTTCAGTGAAGCGGCTGCGAATGAAGCCGGCAAACTGCCAAGCAAGGTTTTGGCTAAGGACAAGAAAGGTCGCACTGATGTAACTCACATTCCGCTGATTACCATTGACGGCGAAGATTCCAGAGATTTTGACGACGCCGTTTTTGCCGAGCCAAGTGATCGAGGTTGGAAGCTCTACGTGGCGATTGCCGACGTTTCTCATTATATCTCTGAAGGCTCTGCGCTAGATTTAGATGCTATCGAGCGTGGTAATTCTGTGTACTTTCCACACCGTGTTGTGCCAATGTTGCCAGAGGTGATTTCCAATGGTCTATGCTCGCTTAATCCTGACCTTGAGCGACTTTGCATGATTTGTGAGATGAATATGGATTCATTGGGTGAGTTGCTCGATTATCAATTCTACCCTGCGGTGATGCTTTCACATGCACGTCTTACTTATACGCAGGTGAATGAAGTTTTGACAAGCAAGAAGAGCAACCTTAGAAAGACTTACGCTAATGTGATAGACAACATTGAATCGTTACACGGTCTTTATAAAACACTCAGAATTTCTCGCCAAAAACGTGGGGTAATGGATTTTGATCGCATTGAAAGTCAAATACTGTTTAATGACAACGGCAAGATTGAAAACATTATTGCTCGCAAAAGAAACGATGCGCATAAACTTATTGAAGAATGCATGTTAATGGCCAACCAAGCCAGCGCCAAATTTTTGCAAAAACACGATGAAGATTTCCTTTATCGTATTCACCCGAAACCAACCGCTGAAAAAATCGAAGTTACTCGCCAATTTTTATCGGCTGTAGGATTAAGCCTAGAAGGCGGAATGGAGCCAGAATCTCGTGATTTTGCCAAAGTACTCAAGACGGCAAAGGGCAGGGAGGATGAGAATATCATTAAAACCGTCGTATTGAGAACGATGAAGCAAGCGGTTTATACGCCTGCTAATGAAGGCCATTTCGGTTTGGCTTTTGAGGACTATACCCACTTTACATCGCCGATTCGACGTTATCCAGACTTACTGGTGCACAGGGCAATTAAGCGCGTCTTAAACAAACAAAGTAGATCGCCGTCGAAGCGAATGAGTGAACTGGGTAAGCACCTGTCAATGACAGAGAGGCGAGCAGATGACGCCTCTAGGGATGTGGAGCAATGGCTTAAATGTGAGTATATGCACGATAAAGTAGGTGAAGACTTTAGTGGCGTTATTTCAGGTGTTGCAGGTTTTGGATTCTTTGTGGAGCTCACCGATGTTTTTGTCGAGGGCATGATTGCCCTTCGTGATTTAAAAGATGATTATTATGTCTATGATGACATCCATCACCAACTGAAAGGTCAGCGAACTGGTAAGGTCTTTCGTTTGGGTGACGTTGTCGAAGTAAAGCTCGCATCCGTTAGTCTTGATGATCGAAGAATCAGCTTTTCTCTAGCCAATTAAACGCCTTAAGGGGTTAAACAGGTCACTTGGCAAAAGACTTCTTTGCTGTCTTTCAGCTGCTATATCACCCGCCTCCGCATGTAGACAGACCGCTAAAGGCAGACATTTGTTTTGATTCACGCCTTGTGCAAGTAATCCGCCAATAATACCACTGAGTACATCCCCCATGCCACCTGTTGCCATGCCTGGATTGCCGGCCACGCAAACACCAACGGCTGAATCTGCGTCTACACAAACCAAAGACCCTGCACCCTTGAGTAGCACTTGAGCTCGATAGCGCTTGGCAATTTTTTTAACGGCTACAAAACGATTATTTTGAATTTCAGTAGTATTTTCATCCAGTAATCTCGCCGCCTCTTTCGGGTGTGGGGTAAGGATATGAAGTTTATTTTTGGTCTCTAGCTTAATCTTGTCCTGGCTAATAAGGTTAAGTGCATCGGCATCTAAAACACTTGGAAGTTTGCTTGTTAATGCCCTTGTGAGTAATTCCTTGGACCATTGTGACTGTCCTAATCCTGGGCCGATAATAAGCACAGTGGCCTTGTCAAGTAAGTCTTGTAGTGATTCTGCTGATTCAATATTGTGCGCCATGATTTCGGGGCGTCTCGATACAATAGCGCCAACGTGCTCTTTGCGTGTTGCGACGCTGACCAGTCCCGCACCGGTGCGTAATGCGGCCTCAGCCGCCAATAATGCTGCGCCGCCGTACCCATAGTCCCCGCCTATAACTAAAACATGACCATAATTATTTTTGTGAGCACTGGGTGTACGTGGTTTAAGGTGCTTTAAAAGCTCATTTAGTTGAAGCCTTTCTGAGGGTGGCTGGATATCGTCAAAAAGTGCAGGCTTTACTTGTAAGGCCTCAAAAACAATATTGCCGCAATAGTCCGGTCCAAAATGGGTAAACATACCTTGTTTAAGCCCAATAAAACTGATTGTTGTTGTTGCCTTAATACAAATATTCTCAACATCGCCAGTATTGGCATTAAGACCCGATGGCAAGTCAACAGCAACAACTACTAGATTGCTTTTGTTAATAAGTTCAATGGCGTTGTAATAAGCTTCTTTGATTACTCCTTTTAAGCCCGTCCCTAGGAGGGCGTCAACCACCACACTATTTTTTAGCACAACTTCATCCGAGAAGTCGGTCATTGGTACTTTGGCTTGATACGCAATGTTATAGGCGAGTTTTGCATCACCCTTTAATTGCTGGGGTGGCTTGATATGAATCAGTTGAACCGAAACATTATTCTTTTGCGCCAGTGTTGCAACAACATAACCGTCTCCAGCATTATTGCCAGCGCCACAGAAAATAGTAATAGGGGTGTTAGAGTAGTGTTTAACAATATGCATAAAAACCGCATTGCCAGCACGTTGCATCAGTTGCAAGCCAGAGACGTCACCTTGCTTAATGGCGAGTCGATCAAGTGCACGAACTTGATCGCTGGTGTAAAGATAATTTTGCTGTTTGTAAGCCATGTCAGTGGCTATATTAGCATAAAGTGAGATTGTTGCAAAAAGTACATGGCACTATTTTGCAATAACGCCAATAACTTTATAAGTTGGGGTATTAAAATCAATGACTTATAAAACTTAAAATTTTTACCCTTCGCCAAGCCCCATCCTAAAACAAATTTTGCAACGGTCTTAAAGTATTTAGTCGGTCACTGCACCTTCAGAGGCAGATTTCGCTAATTTGGCAAATTTTGCCAACACACCTTTGGTGTAATTTGGCTCGGGTTGCGTCCACTGGCTTAAGCGTTTATCAATAACGCTCTGATCGACCAATAACTCGAGCGAGTTGTTTTTTGCATCAATTAGAATTTCATCGCCATTTTCAATAATCGCTAAAACGCCACCTTCAAAAGCTTCAGGGGTAATATGACCAACGACAAAGCCGTGCGTGCCACCGGAGAAGCGACCATCGGTAATCAGCGCCACTTCGCCGCCCAAGCCTTTGCCCATCACGGCAGAGGTTGGTGCCAACATTTCACGCATACCTGGGCCGCCTTTAGGGCCTTCGTAACGAATAACAATCACATCACCAGAAACTATTTCATCGTTTAGAATGGCTGCCAGTGCATCTTCTTCACGACCAAATGTTTTGGCTTTGCCTTGAAAGCGTAAGCCTTCTTTACCGGTGATTTTAGCAACAGAGCCATCTGGTGCTAAGTTACCACGCAAAATTCTTAGATGTGAGTCTTCTTTAATTGGATTATCGAGTGCGTGAATAATGTCTTGATCCTCAGCATACGGTGCAATGTCTGCTAAATTTTCAGCGACCGTCTTACCTGTCACTGTCATGCAATCGCCGTGTAACATGCCTGCGTCTAATAGCATTTTCATTAAAGGCAGAGTGCCACCAATAGCGACCAGCTCACTCATCATGTACTTACCTGAGGGCTTTAAGTCTGCAAGTACGGGCACATTGGCGCCAATACGGGTGAAGTCATCAATACTCAAATCAACCCCTGCGGCGTCTGCCATGGCGATTAAATGCAAGACAGCATTGGTAGAGCCACCCAAAGTGATGATAACAGTAATAGCATTCTCAAACGCTTTCATTGTCATGATATCACGAGGCTTAATGTCATTTTCCAACAGGTTAAGTACAGCTTTACCAGCTTGAATGCAATCATTGTCTTTGTCGGCTGAAATTGCATTTTGTGCCGAGGAGTTAGGCAAACTCATACCTAGAGCCTCAATAGCTGAAGCCATAGTATTAGCGGTGTACATACCACCGCATGAGCCTGGCCCTGGGATGGCTGTTTTTTCAATATTTTCAAGCTCGATGTCGGAAATTGCATTACTGGCACGCTTACCAACCGCTTCAAACACACTAACCACATCGGTGTGGTCCTTGCCCGGTTGAATGGTGCCGCCGTAAACAAAGATACTCGGGCGATTAAGACGAGCAAGGCCCATCACGCAGCCCGGCATATTTTTATCACAGCCACCGATAGCAACAATACCGTCAAAACCTTGACAGCCAACAACCGTTTCAATGGAATCTGCTATCACTTCCCTAGAGACCAGTGAATATTTCATGCCTTCGGAACCCATGGAAATACCATCTGAGATGGTAATGGTGTTAAAAATAACTCCCTTGCCACCGGCAGAATTAACACCTTTTTCGGCTTCATCAGCAAGTTTATTAATGTGCATATTACAAGGAGTAACCATCGACCAAGTGGAAGCAATACCCACTTGTGGCTTAGAAAAATCTTCTTTTGTGAATCCTACTGGATAAAGCATAGCTCTAGAGGCCGCTCTTTCATAACCATCAACAACTTGCGAGGAAAACTTTCTTGTATCTGACATCATTTTTAAATTAGAAAAAAATACAAATTTTAGACTAAAATAGCGCAATTCTATTGCCAATTTATCTTTTTACACTTGGATACAGTCATACAATTATTAGCCCTGATGCAGCCTTCAGTTGATGAAGGACGCCTACTCGAGCGAAGCGCGGAACAGTTACAAGAAAGCCTTGATGATTTTGTTACGGTTGCGCGAGAAGGTGCGATTGTTGGCTGTGCTGGCCTTAAGCATTATCCTGATCAAAGTACGGGCGAAATCTACGCCTTAGTGGTCAATTCAGATTATTACAATACTGGCGTGTCAGCTGAGTTAATGACACTGTTATTTGAAAAAGCGAGCAACTTAGGTCTTGCAAGTGTTTTTGCGCTCTCTAAATACAGCGGCCACTTCTTTGTTCGTAATCAGTTCGAGATTATTGAAGTTAAAGGTTTGCCAATTGATCGTCAAGTTACTTATGATCACCAACGTGGCCCCAATATTTATAAAAAGTATTGCTAGCTAGTAAGCAGAACGAACAGGCATAATAAACTGCATGCAATTAAAAGACAGAATTCGAGGCTATTTACCGGTTGTTATTGATGTTGAAACCGCTGGTTTTAACGAATCAAAAGACGCACTTCTTGAAATTTGTGCCATAATTTTAGACATCGATGAGTCGGGATCATTTGTCCAAACTGAGCCGATGCACTTTCATATTGAGCCCTTCAGTGGTGCTAATCTTGAACCTTCTGCTCTAAAGTTTAATGGCATTGATGTTAACAATCCATTTCGCATGGCAGTGACTGAAAAACATGCACTGAACCAGATCTTCACAAAAATTAAGACTGAACTGAGCAATAAGGAATGCACACGGGCTATTCTTATCGGCCACAATGCTTTTTTTGACTTGGGTTTTTTAAAGGCTGCCACTGAGCGGGTGAAAATCAAAAGTCCATTCCATCAATTCTCAACGCTGGACACAGTGACTCTCTCAGCGCTATACTATGGTGAAACAGTACTTGCAAAAGCAATAGCTAGGGCAGGTATTGAGTGGGACGACTCGCAGGCACATTCTGCTCTGTATGACACACAAAAGACTGCTGAACTTTTTTGTCAAATATTTAATGCACAGGATAATCTGTAAATTATTAGTAGGATTGTTAATGAACACTTCTGTTCATGCTTTAACAGAATCTGAATACATTCAAACAGCGGTTGATTATCAGAAAAATCGCATTCATTACGATGGTTTGTTGGATCGTTTATTGGCGAATTTTGAGTGATTGACTCTCTGTCCAATTTCTAATTTCTTCGGTGAGTTCGGTGGCAACTCTACCTTCAGCAGTGATTGCCTTTCCAATAACCACAGTGATGGTTCCAGGGTATTTTACAAACCCTCCCTTTGGCCAAAGTTTGCCAGAATTGTGATAAACGGGAAGTAAGTCGTGGCCGGATTTTTTTGCAATGGCAACAGCGCCATTTTGATAGTGTCCCAATTGATTTTCAGGTTGGCGTGTTCCTTCAGGAAAGATAATCACAAAAATACCATTTTTAAGTCGATCACACCCTTGTGAAATGACTTTTTTAAGCGCCCTAAGTTTATAACCTCTGTCAATAACGATAGGTTTGAGCAAAGCTAGATTCCAACCAAAAACAGGGAGCCATAAAAGCTCTTTTTTAAGCACCCAGGTTTGTGCCGGAAAAAGGGTTTGAAAGGCGAGCACTTCAAAAGTTGATTGATGGTTAGAAACAATGATACAGGGCGATTTAGGGATATTTTGTCTACCAACTACTTTGATTTTTATACTGAGTGTAATGTTGAGCCACCAGACACAAAAGATTGCCCATTTAGAAATAATTTTATAACGAATAGGGTAAGGCGAAAATATCAGAAATAAACCGCAAAGAGCAATCAAAATAAGGCTAATAGTTGAGCCAATAAAGTACAACAAAGATCTTAAAAACAGCATAGGAATGAATCAGGGTTAACGTTATAATTATTTAAGCAAAAATTTTACTAAGTTTGTTGGCAATGGTCGAAACTATTTCTAATCATTTATTAGTGCTATTGATTGAGTCAATAATATCCTGAATCAGAAGGAGTAATTATAAATACCATCATTGGATTAATTTCTCTACTCGTTGGATTAATTGCTGCCTACCTTTTTTTTAATAAAAAACTTACTAGGCTCAGTGAGAAAAACATCCAGTTGCAGGCTACTCTGAGTGAAAAAGAAAAACATTTTGCTGAAAAAATGCAATTTGTTGATCAAATGAAGTCACAGATGAATAGTGATTTTAAAACCCTTGCAACAGACATTCTCAAAACTGACCGAGACAAACTTAAAACTGAGAACAGTGAGCTTCTAACTCCGCTTCAGGGGCAATTGGCCAGTTTTAGAGAGCGTATTGAGGCCATTACCACTGAACAAGTTAAAGAGCGAGCTACACTTTCTGAGCAGATTAAACATCTGCAAAGGGCGAGCATTGAAACGCAAACGTCGACGCAAAATTTGACCAATGCGCTGACTCACGATAACAAACGCCAAGGTGATTGGGGTGAGATGGTTCTGAGCTCGATTCTGTCGAGTTGTGGTCTCAGGGAAGGTTACGAGTTTGAAACGCAGGGTCAATATAAAAACGAGCACGGCGAATCATTCCGCCCAGATGTTATTGTTCACCTGCCACAAGATAAAGACATTGTTATTGATTCCAAAGTATCACTAAAAGATTATGTGGAATATATTGCCGATCAATCGAATGAGACGGCCCTTAAAAAGCATATTAAATCGATTGAAACACAGATAAAAAATATCAGCATCAAAGAATACGAGAATTTAGAAGGCGTTAAAACGCTTGATTTTATTTTTGTATTTATACCTATTGAATCAGCATTGTGGGTTGCCTTAGAGCACAAACACTCTCTGTTTGATGATGCCTTAAAGAAAAATATTATGTTGGTATCGCCCTCGACTTTGACGATGAGTTTAAAGACAATTAACTACATTTGGCAAACCGAAAGACAGCATAAAAATGCCGAAGAAATTGCTCGCCAAGCAGGCGCAATGTACGATAAATTAGCGCGATTTGTCGATGAAATGGATAAGGTAGAAAAGCACTTAGATAAAGCCAAAGAGGCGCATTCTGATGCACGCAAGAAACTCTCAACTGGCCCAGGTAACTTAATTGGTCGCGCTGAAAAACTCAAAACATTTGGTGTGCAAACAAAAAAGGAAATTAGTGAATGATTGTTTCAACGAGTTACGAGGTTGTTGCGGACGAACTTAAGGGTAGAGTTATTTTGGTTACTGGCGCTAACCGTGGTTTTGGTTTGGCCATTACTAACGACTTAGCAAGGGCCGGCGCCACAGTTATTATGCTCGGTAGAGATTTGGGCTCGCTTGAGTATGCTTATGATGCTGTGGTTGACGCTGGTTTTGAAGAGCCTATTCTTTATCCGCTTGACTTAGAGGGTGCTACACCAGAGCAATATCAAGAGTTGCAGGATAACGTTGAAAAGCAATTTGGTCGCCTTGACGGTCTAATCCATAACGCTGCTATTTTAGGCACTATGATGCCAGTTGAACAATATGACATCAAACTCTGGTATTCAACAATCCAAATCAACCTAAGTGCACCTTTTATGTTGACGCAATTTTTGATTCCACTGCTGAATAAAGCGGATGACGCCCGAGTGCTATTTATTTCAGCAGAGCAGGGCAGGGAAGCGAAAGCTTATTGGGGTGCGTATGGTGTGAGTAAGCATGCAATTGAAGGTTTTTCAAAAACGCTTTCTGAGGAACTAGAAAAAACCAACATCAAGGTCAACACGCTTGATCCTGGAAAAATGCAAACAGAGCTTCGACGTGCAGCTTACCCTGCAGAAGACTCTAGTATCAACCCCTTGCCGAGTGATAAAAGTCCAGCGATTGTTGGCTTAATGGGCTTAAGTGGCAAAACCTTTCAAGGTCAACAACTACAACTTGGAGGCTAATTTTAACGCTGCAGATCGGGCGTTAAGTGTGGGTGGATGGTTTTAAGGATTGCCTTATAAGCCTCGCCATTGCCAGCAACAACATTGCCTGTTTCTAGATATTGATCACGACCTGAAAAATCACCAATAAAGCCGCCGGCTTCTTTAACCAAAAGAGCGCCCGCTGCGATATCCCAATTATTAAGGCCAATTTCCCAGAAACCGTCCATACGACCAGCAGCAACATAAGCTAAGTCGAGAGCGGCAGATCCTGCACGTCTAATGCCGGCAACTTGTGTATGGATCGCCTTGAAAGTATCAAGATAGCAATCTAAATGCTGAGGGCACTTAAATGGAAATCCAGTGCCAATTAAAGCATTTTCAAGGCCATAAGTTTTAGTGACGCGTAAGCGTTCATCGTTTAAATAGGTGCCTTCACCCTTTGATGCGTAAAACAACTCTTCTTTGAAGGGGTCATACACGACAGCATGAGATGCAATTTTGTTTTCATACAAAGCAATAGAAATAGCGTACTGAGGGTAGCCATGAAGGTAATTAGTTGTGCCATCGAGGGGATCAATAATCCATTGATTTTCACCATCGCCAAGAATTTCACCACTCTCTTCAGCCAAAATAGAATGTTGTGGAAAGGCTTTTTTAATCTCGTTTATAATTGCACTTTCAGCTGCTTTATCAACTTCAGATACAAAGTCATTTGCCGCCTTGTTTTCAATGGTTAGCAGATCAATCTGGTTGTGATACCTGAGGATAATATCACCAGCTGCACGAGCAGCTCGAACTGCAATATTAACGGTAGGATGCATAGTTAGTGAGCCAACAAACGAAAGAAACGAATTATACCTTGACGCCCTTTGATAAGGTAAGGATTGTCATGGTCAACACCACTGAGCCAGGCAATATCGGTGCAGGTGCAAGAGCAATGAAAAACATGGCTTTATCGCGCTTATATTTAGTCAACCCTAACAACTTTCCTTCGGCTGTTGCAACCGCTAGAGCGAGTGGTGCTGACAACCTTTTGGCTGATGCTACAATTTGTAATACTCTTGAAGAGGCACTTGAAGGTGTGCATTTAGTGATTGGCGCAAGCGCTAGACAAAGAGCAATGAAATGGCGCCAACTGGATGTGGTTGATAGTTGCGTCGAAATTCAAAAAACACTCGAAAATGCAGGGCAAGAAGTGGCTGTTATTTTTGGAACGGAGAGATCGGGACTAACCAATGAAGAATTGGATTTGTGTCATATATTGATGACAATTCCAGGCAATCCAGAGTATTTTTCGCTTAACGTAGCATCCGCCATTCAAGTCTTTGCTTATCAATATTTCGTATGTAGCTCTGAGTTAAATTTTGAGTCTAGCTCAAATGCATTGGCGAGTTTTGACGAGCTGGAAGGTTTTTACAAGCATTTGGAGCAAGTGCTTGAACACATTGATTATTTCGAGGAAAAACGCCCGAGACCATTACTAATGAGGCGTTTAAGGCGATTGTTCGGTAGAGCGCAGCCAGAGAAAGAAGAGGTGGCTATTCTTAGGGGGATTCTCAGAAACATCAAACCCTTTCAATAATGATTTTTATGAAGTCTATCCGATTCTATTTTGATTATTAAATTTAGTGTAACAACCTCCACTAAAATATTGGAAATAATGCAAATGGGTCGTTTGACAAGCATATTGTTAGTGAAAAACAGCTAAAAATACCTCTGTAGAGACAAAAACAACCGTATATTGGTGATTTTTATACAAAAACCAAGCCCAATTATGGTTGCGTGAGAAAATTTGACAAATAGTGTGAATGCGTAAAAAAGCCCGAAAAAATCGGGCTTTTTTATGTCTGCTTTATTTTTTTGTTAACCCATCATCAGTTTGTTGATGCGTTTAACAAATTCAGCGGGTTCGCTGATTTGTCCGCCTTCGCTGAGAACGGCTTGATCAAATAACACCTCAACTAAATCCTCATCGACAGAATCTTTGAGTTTTTTGACCAATGGGTGATTGGGGTTGATTTCCAAAATTGGCTTGGTTTCAGGCACGTCTTGACCGAGAGATTTCATGATTCGCTCCATGTTAGATCCCATTTCATTTTCATCGGCAACCAAACACGACGGCGATTCACTCAAACGACTAGAGACTTTAACAGCCTTCACTTTGGCGCTGAGTATAGACTGTGCTTTTTCAATAACTTTATCAAAGTCTTTAGCGACTTTTTCTTTTTCTGCTTTGTCTTCCTCAGAGTCTAAGTCTTCAAGATCACCTTTGGTAATCGATTTGAATTCAAGACCTTGGTGTTCGCCAAAGTTGCCCACCAACCATTCGTCAACACGATCAGAAAGTAACAGTACTTCAATGCCTTTTTTCTTGAAAATTTCTAAATGAGGTGAGCCTTTAGCTGCTGTATAAGTGTCAGCGGTGATGTAGTAAATCGCCTTCTGTTCCTCTTTTTTACGTGAGATATAATCCGTAAGCGAGACGTTTTGCTCGGCACTGTCCACTTCGGTTGTGGCAAAACGTAGCAGGGCGGCAATTTTTTCTTTGTTGTCAAAGTCTTCAACAACTCCTTCTTTCATTACCATGCCAAATTCAGCCCAGAATAGGGCGTAATCTTCGGGTTTGTTTTTGCTCATCTTATCCAATTCACCTAGAATTCTTTTGACCGAGGCCTTGCGAATCGTGTCAACGACTTTTGAGCCTTGAAGAATCTCACGAGAAACATTGAGCGATAAATCAGCGGTATCAATAACGCCTTTAACAAAGCGTAGGTATTGTGGTAGCAAATCTTCATTGCCTTCCATAATAAAAACGCGCTTAGCGTAGAGCTTAACGCCCGTTTTGCGCTTAGGCTCCCACATATCAAAAGGCGCTTTTCTCGGAATGTAAAGCAAAGATATGTAATCTAATTTGCCTTCTAACTTATTGTGAATTTGAGTTAAAGGACCTTCAAAATCATAAGTTAGAGATTTGTAAAATTCATCATAATCTTCTTGTTTAAGATCTCTTTTATCTTGCGTCCAAAAAGCAGTTGCCTTGTTAATGGTCTCAAATTCTATGACGTTGTCGTCTTCAGATGGCTTGACCATCAAAATTGGCACAGTGATGTGATCGGAGTATTTTGAAACAATGCCTTTTAAACGAAAAGTATCCAAGAATTCACTTTCAGCTTTTTTAATGTTGAGAGTGACCGATGTGCCGTAGTTTTCAACTTCAATGGTTTCGATTGAGTATTCACCTTTACCTTTGGATACCCACTTGGTGCCGTTGGCTTTATCATCACCAGCTTTTCTTGAAACCAGTGTCACCGTATTGGAAACAATAAATGAAGAGTAAAAACCCACACCAAACTGACCAATAAGATTGGAATCTTGTGCTTGAGTTTTGTCAAGGCTTTCGAGATATTTTTTAGTGCCAGAATTAGCGATTGTACCAATGTTCTCCATTACCTCTTCTTGGGTCATGCCAATGCCGTTATCGCTAATGGTGATAGTGCCAGCATCTTTGTTGATGTCTATGTGAATGTTCAATTCTTCTTTGCCTTCAACCAAGCTATCGTCAGATATTGATTCAAACCGGAGTTTATCAATAGCGTCGGAAGCGTTGGAAACTAGCTCTCTTAAAAAGATCTCTTTATTTGAATAAAGAGAGTGAATCATTAAATCAAGAAGCTGAGAAACCTCTGTTTGAAAAGCATGGGTTTGTTTTTGACTCATCTGAATTCCTTAATTGTTTAACGTAAAATGTCAAGATATGGTCAAAGATCAAAAAAACAAGCCCAAAGACGACCTTTGTTTTCAACAAATCGAGGTTTTTATTCGCCATCTTCGGGTGGAAAAGAACTATGCACAGAATACTATTGCTGCCTATCAAGGAGATTTGAATAAGTTATTACGCTTTGTTAAGGGCAGGGGTATGAGTCAGTGGCGCGATATTGATGAAAAAACGCTTAATTTGTTCGTTATGGAGCTCAGACACGCAAATGTCTCTAATCGTTCAATTAGAAGGCATTTATCTTCCACTAGAGGTTTTTTCTCGTTTTTGCTAAGTCGTGGGGTGTTAAGTGAGAATTGCGCCAAAACCATCTCATCGCCAAAGCTGGGCCATACATTGCCAAAAACGCTTGATTTTGAGGATTTAAGTAGGATGATGCAACCGAAATCGAATCGCCTTGAAGAGTTGAGAAATGTTGCCATGATCGAGCTTATTTATTCGTGTGCACTTAGGGTTTCGGAATTGGTTGGGCTCAACATCAATGACCTAGATTTGCGTGAGGGCTTTGTTAAAGTTTTGGGTAAAGGTGCAAAGGCGCGTTTTGTACCCGTGGGTAAAGGCACAATTTCTGCAGTTGAAAATTATTTAATTAAAAGACCTGTGTGTGAAAATAGCGCTTTATTTGTCAACCAAAAGCAAATGAGGATTGGTGTTCGATCAGTGCAGAACATTATTAAAAAACGCGCTCAAGACGTGGGCATTAAAGTCAATGTACATCCCCACATGTTAAGGCATGCGGCTGCAACGCATTTTTTACAATCCAGCCACGATTTAAGATCCGTTCAAGAGTTTTTGGGGCATAAGAGCATTAAGAGCACACAAGTGTACACGCATTTGGATTTTCTAGAATTATCCAAGGTTTATGATGATTGCCACCCAAGGGCCAAAAAATGAGCTCTAGTTTTAGACAAAGGTTGGCTTTGCAACATTTGCGCAGCGGTGTCATTGCACACCCAACTGATACCATTTACGGCCTTGCCTGTTTGGCGAACAATCCATTTGCCATTAGTCAAATGATTGGTTTGAAGTGCAGAGATAAATCAAAAGGACTCATTCTTTTGGCGTCTGATATTAAGTATGTGTTGCCTTATATTGATTCTACTTTCATTGGTGATCTTATTGACGGGGTGCAGATGACAAAAAACCAACCAACCACTTTTTTAGTGCCAGCGGATTCAAACACATCAACAATGCTAACTGGCTGCAGTGCATTGATTGCCGTGCGTTTAACAGATAATGCCTTGGTGCGGTTTTTTTGTGAGAGTTCTAACTCTGCCTTGGTGTCGACCAGTGCCAATGTACAGGGGCAAAAAACTGCCTCATCTTTATTGCAATTGCGCTCGCAATTCAGTAATGGACTGTCGTTTGCACTTTCGCCGACCAAGTACAACAATCAAGCCTCAGCAATTATTAACCTAATTAGTGGCGAGAGAATCCGATGATTGAGCAAGTCAAAAGTTATTTACTGGAGTTGCAAAAAAATATTTGTCAACAGGTTGAGCGCCTTGAAGACGCCGAGAGCTTTGTGATTGATGATTGGCAAAAAGAGAGCGGTGCAGGCTACGGTAAAACTAACGTCTTAAGCAATGGCAAGGTTTTCGAACGAGCTGGGGTAAATTTTTCCTGCGTTGAAGGCTCTAAAATGCCAGGCTCTGCAACAGCACTTCGACCAGAACTCGAAGGTCGAAATTATAAAGCTCTGGGCGTCTCTTTAGTTCTTCATCCGCAAAATCCTTACGTGCCAACATCGCACGCAAACGTTCGATTCTTTATCGCTGAAAAAGCTGGTGAAGAGCCTATCTGGTGGTTTGGTGGCGGCTTTGATTTAACCCCTTATTATGGCTTTGATGAGGACGTGATTCATTGGCACACTGAGGCAAAAAATGCATGCGCACCTTTTGGTAAAGATGTCTATCCAAAATACAAAAAATGGTGTGATGAGTATTTCTATATGAAACACAGAGAAGAACCGCGTGGGGTTGGTGGTTTGTTCTTTGACGATCTAAGTGGTGACAATTTTGATCAGAGTTTTGCCTTTATGCAAAGTGTTGGTGATGCCTTTTCTAAAGCTTATTTTCCGATTGTTGAGAAGCGTAAAGATACGCCATTTGGTAATAGGGAGCGTAACTTTCAGCTTCATCGTCGTGGACGCTACGTAGAATTTAATTTAATTTATGATCGCGGTACTTTATTTGGCCTTCAAAGTGGTGGACGAACCGAGTCCATCCTGATGTCTATGCCGCCAGAAGTTCGCTGGTCTTATCAGTTTGAAGTTAAAGAGGGTAGCGAGGAAGAGCGATTGTACGCTCATTATTTAAAACCTAAGGAGTGGGTGTAATGAAACATAGTTTGGATGCAATTCGTTTAATGTGCCCAATGCCGGTGATTAGATTGAGTCAAAAAATCAACGAGTTAGAGGTGGGTGATACGATTGAAATTACTGCCACTGATCCCGGGGTCAAGCACGACATTCCTGCTTGGTGTCGAGTGCATGGACATAGCGTGCTCGATGTAGAAGAAAAGGATGATCAGATTATCTTACTTGTTGAAATTAATAAGGTATAATTCGCGACTGAAATAATTTAAGAGAATCTCTTAAATAACTTTCTTTTCTGTTTGCAACGGCGCAGACTTCTTGGCAATGCTTGTCAGTGTTTTTTAAACTATATTAACCATAGGAGTATGTATGTCTGCAAAAGATGTAATGAAAATGATTGAAGATCATGACGTTAAGTTTATCGATTTTCGTTTTACGGATACAAAAGGTAAAGAGCAGCACACCAGTGTACCTGCACATTCTATTGACGCTGAAAAATTAGCAGAGGGTCAAATGTTTGACGGTTCTTCAATCGCAGGTTGGAAGCCGATTAACGACTCAGACATGATTATGATGCCTGATGCAGATACGGCGGTCTTAGATCCATTTACAGAAGAAGTAACACTCAATATTCGTTGTAACATTATTGATCCTTCTGATATGAAAGGCTACGAAAAAGACCCGCGTTCTCTAGCAGCACGTGCTGAAGCTTACTTAATTGAAACGGGTATCGGAGATACTGCATATTTTGGCAATGAACCAGAATTCTTCGTATTCGACAGTGTTAAGTGGGATACAGGCTTGGGCATGATGGGTAAAGCATTCTATGAAATTATTTCAGAAGAGGCCTCTTGGGCTTCTGGTCAAGATTTTGAAGGCGGCAACAAAGGTCACCGTCCAGGCATTAAAGGCGGTTACTTCCCTGTGCCACCAGTTGATTCGTTGCATGATTTACGTGCACAAATGTGTTTAGCGATTGAAGAAATGGGTGTGACGACTGAAGTTCATCACCACGAAGTAGGCACTGCTGGTCAGTGTGAAATCGGTGCGCTTTTTAACACCATGGTGAAAAAGGCTGACGAAACGCAAATCCTTAAATACTGCGTACATAACGTTGCTCACCTTTACGGCAAAACAGCGACATTTATGCCTAAACCAATTGCTGTTGATAACGGCAATGGTATGCACGTTCACATGTCAATTGCAAAAGATGGTAAGAACTTATTTGATGGTGACGGTTATGGTAAATTAAGTGAAACTGCACTTTACTACATTGGTGGTATTATTAAGCACTCTCGTGCTTTAAATGCCTTCACCAACCCCTCAACTAACTCATACAAGCGCTTGGTTCCTGGCTTTGAAGCGCCAGAAATTCTAGCCTATTCAGCTAAGAACCGTTCTGCTGCGATTCGTATTCCTTTTGTGACAAACCCTAAAGGTCGTCGTATTGAAGTTCGCTTCCCAGATTCTACTGCCAACCCTTACTTAGCTTTTGCTGCTTTGTTGATGGCTGGCCTTGACGGTATTAAAAATAAAATTCACCCAGGTGAACCGGTGGATGTAGATCTATATAATGCTGATACTACTGGTATTCCAAAAGTTTGTGGCATGCTTCATATCGCCCTTGAAGAGCTTGACAAAGATCGTGAGTTCTTAAAGCCAGGTGGCGTGTTTACCGATGCGGTTATCGATTCATTTATTGAATTAAAGATGCTAGAAGTTACAGCAATGAGAGCGACACCTCAGCCGCTTGAGTTCGACATGTACTACAGCTGTTAGTTCGTTAGCAATTGATTAAAAGCCGCGCAAAGCGCGGCTTTTTTTTGTATTAAATAACCAAACCAGACTACGGTAAAATAGTCTGTATATTGATTACTTATTTTCCAGAAAAATAACATGATAGAAATTAGAAACAACTGGCACTTAGATGAAATTAACGCACTTTTTGAAACGCCATTTAACGACCTTCTTTTTATGGCGCACAGCATTCATCGTGAAGTTTTTGATCCTAATCAAGTCCAAGTTAGTTCGCTATTAAACATCAAAACAGGCGCATGCCCTGAGGATTGTTCTTATTGCTCTCAAAGTTCAAAGTACGATACTGGTCTTGAGCGTGAAAAATTAATGGACATTGACCTTGTTTTACAACAAGCACAAGAGGCTAAAAACAAAGGCGCAACACGTTTTTGTATGGGTGCAGCTTGGCGTAATCCGACTGATAAAAGCCTAGATAAAGTCATTCCGATGATTCAAGGCGTTAAGGCAATGGGTATGGAGACTTGTGTGACTCTTGGTATGCTAACACCAACTCAAGCCGGCACTTTAAAAGAGGCCGGTCTGGATTACTATAATCACAATATTGACACCTCAAAAGAACACTACGGTAATGTGGTTTCAACGCGTAAGTTCCAAGATAGATTGGACACGCTTGATGCCGTTTATAATGCCGGCATCAATGTCTGCAGTGGTGGTATTCTAGGCTTGGGCGAAACACAAGTTGACCGCGCTTCTATGTTGCAGTCACTCTCTAACCTTGAGGCACATCCAGACAGTGTGCCAATCAATCTCTTGGTGCCAATTCCAGGCACGCCGTTCGAGCACATTGAGCCGCCAAGTGAGAGTGAGTTTGTACGCACGATTGCTGTTGCTAGAATCTTGATGCCAAAGGCTGTTGTTCGTTTATCTGCTGGTAGGCTTGAAATGGGTGAGGGTATGCAAGCCTTATGCTTCTTTGCTGGCGCTAATTCGATTTTCTACGGCGAGCAATTGTTGACGACTAGTAATCCGACAGCTGGGGATGATCAAGCACTTTTTCAGCGCTTAGGCATTAATAGATAGTCAGCTATTACCATGGCTGGTTTGTGTTGCTGAAGAGAGCCCAGAGCGTCTGATATCGATTTCAATTTTGCCTCATCGAGTGATTGCAATATTTCATCAATTGCTTTATTGCTAAGGGCTTCTTCCTCTAGAAGAATGCCAGCACCAACGTCACTCAGATGCTTGGCGTTCGACTTTTGATGGTCATCTACCGCATAAGGAAATGGTATTAATATGGCCACACTTTTAGTGGCGATGAGCTCAGAAACAGTCATTGCACCTGCGCGACAAATAACCACATCTGCCCATTCGTAAGCTTCTTTAATTGATTCAATAAACGGCTCAATTCTGAATTCCTTATTCTTTTGTTGTTGATACAACGCCTTGGTTGAATCGTAATGCTGTTCTCCAGTTTGGTGCCAAATATTAACCGGGTTGTTTATTTTAGCTACAGTTTCGTTGATTTTTTTAGCACCAAGAGAGCCACCAAGAATCAATAGGTTGCTTACTGTTTTTGGCGCTCTTTTTTCTTTTGCGTCAAAAAGCAAAGGATTGCCAACCGTCACAGCTCTGGTTTCAGATTTAAATGACCCTTTAAAGGCTTGAAATGTAACTCTAGCCAATCTTGATAAGATTAAATTAGTCGTGCCGGGGATGGTGTTTTGCTCATGGATAGCTAACGGTACAAATAATATCTTGGCTACAATTCCGCCAATACCAGACGCATAGCCACCCATACCCAATACTTGGTTAGGTCGCACTTTGATAAAGACATGCAGTACTTGAAAAAAGCTAACAATTAATACAAAAAATGCCTTGAATAAGGTGAGGATATTTTTGCCTCTTAAACCCGATGAATTGACTGTATGTAGTGGAAAGCCATGTTTCGGAACAAGAGCGTTTTCCATGCCTTTTGTTGTACCTAACCATTCAACAATTACACCTCTATTTTGAAGTTCTTTAGCAATTGCTAAGGCGGGGAAAATATGTCCGCCCGTACCACCTGCCATAATTAAAACTTTGTTAGACATACTTACGTTGTTTAGAGTAGTCTGTTTTGCTTTCCATGTCGATTCTCAGAATAATTGCTAAAGAGATAATGGCAAAAATCATCGATGTACCGCCATAACTAAGCAGGGGCAGAGTAAATCCTTTTGGTGGCAACAAGCCAAGATTCATGCCAATATTAACGGTGATTTGCATTGCAAACCAAGTGCAAATGCCAAATGCTACATACGAGCTGTATTTTCGACCTTTTTTTAAAGCCGACTGAGCAATATTAAAGCCTTTTGTTAGGATAAAGAAAAAGCAAAAAATCACAAACAACATCCCAGCAATTCCAAGCTCTTCACCGATTACGGCAAATATCATATCGGTGTGTCTTTCCGGTAGCAAGCCATATTTTTGCACACCAGCACCAAGCCCAGTGCCAAACCAGTCACCACGCGCAATACCGATTAAGGCCGCTTTTGTTTGATCAACTTTTTCACTGGGATTGGTCCATAAACTCTCCTGCCAGAATGAGGTAAAGCGCATTAAACGGTTTGGAATCAAAGTGATAAGTACACCAATTAAGGCAAAAAAGGATGCCAGCACAATTCCAAGTTGTTTGAGATAGGAGCCGGCGGCAAAAAGCATCGCCATGGCAGAAAGAGTGACAATCAAGGTTGCTCCAAGATCTGTCTCGAGTAACAATAATATGTCTGCGGAGCCCACTATAATTAATGTTTTAACAAACCCCATCCATGGACTTCGTACATCTTTTTCTTGTCGAATAAGGAAGCCCGCCATAAATAGAATCATAGATAATTTCATCAATTCTGAGGGCTGAAATTTAAAGTAAATAAAATTAATCCAGCGTGCTGATCCCTTGACTTCATGACCAATTGGTTTGGGAAAAAAAACAATAACCAGCAGCACCAAGGTCAGTGCAAAAAGTGGCACCGAGTATTTCTGAAAAAATGAAATTGGCGTCCTTAGAACGAGCAACCCTGCCGTGAGACCAATGAAGATGAAAAGCGTTTGTTTAAAAAAATATGAGTAGCTTTCAAAGTAGGCAAGCGAGGCGGAAAAAGACATAATCCAACCAAAAACAATCATTAGTAAAATTGCTGACAAAAGGGATTTGTCGGGCATTTGTTTGGTTTTCATAATAGGGTTTGATTGCATAAAGCTGTATTTTAAACTTTTGTTCTTTATGTGCATAAAGTAATTACTAAAGAGTGATTCGACTGTGCGATTTAAGTTCATCTGCCAACACGGTGTAAGCGCTCTCAGGGTATAATACTCGACTTTTGTAAACGCCCTCAGCCCATGATTTCTACTGCAAATATCACCATGCAATTTGGTGAAAAGCCTTTATTTGAAAATATTTCGGTTAAATTTCAAAATGGCAATCGCTACGGACTAATTGGCGCAAACGGTTGTGGCAAGTCCACTCTGATGAAAATTCTAACGGGTGAATTAAAACCATCTGGCGGTTCGGTGATGGTTGGCGAAGGGCAAAGACTCGGCGTTTTATCGCAAGATCAGTTTGCTTTTGAATCATGCCGCGTAGTTGATACCGTCATCATGGGCCACAAAGAATTGTGGAAAATTAAAGCTGAAAGAGAGCGCATCTATTCATTGCCAGAGATGAGTGAAGAGGATGGCATTAAAGTTGCTGAATTGGAAATGGAATTTGCTGAAATGGATGGCTACATGGCCGAATCCTCTGCCAGTGAATTGTTGCTTGGTTTGGATATTCCTCTTGATCAGCATTATGGCCTAATGAGTGAAATAGCACCAGGTTGGAAGTTGCGTGTGCTTTTGGCGCAAGCGCTGTTTTCTGATCCAGAAGTCTTGCTTTTGGATGAGCCTACGAACAACTTGGACATTAACTCGATTCGTTGGTTGGAGGGTGTTTTGAGTGCTCGAAAAGCGACGATGGTCATTGTTTCGCACGATAGACATTTCCTCAACGGTGTTTGCACACACATGGCAGACCTTGACTACGGCGCACTTAATGTATTTCCTGGCAGTTATGACGACTTTATGGTTGCGGCAACAGCCATTCAAGAGAGAATGCGTTCTGACAACGCCAAGAAAGAAGAAAAAATCAAAGACCTGAAGCATTTTGTTTCACGCTTTTCTGCCAATGCTTCTAAATCAAAACAAGCAACTTCGCGCTTAAAACAACTTGATAAGATTGTGCTTGATGATATCAAGCCTTCATCACGCGTTAGTCCTTACATTATCTTTAATCAAACCAAAGGTTTGTTCAGAAACATTCTTGAAGTTAAAGATGTCTCTAAAAGTTTTGGCGAGCTGAAAGTACTCAACGACATTAACTTGTTAATTGAAACTGGCGAAAGAGTTGCAATTATTGGCCAAAATGGTATTGGTAAAACAACCCTACTGCGCACACTATTTGGCGAACACACGCCCGAGAGTGGCATGGTGAAATGGAGTGAAAATGCCAATATTGGCTATTACGCACAGGATCACAGTGCTGATTTTGAAAAGGACATGAGCGTTCTTGATTGGATGAGTCAATTCAAAAGTGAAAAGGACGACGTACAAGTGATGCGCGGCGTTCTTGGAAAAATGCTTTTCGGTAAAGAAGACGTTAAAAAGAGAGTTAAATCGCTTTCTGGTGGCGAGAAAGGTCGTATGCTTTTTGGCAGATTAATGTTGCAAAAACCAAACATCCTATTGATGGACGAGCCAACCAACCACTTGGACATGGAATCGATCGAGGCACTAAACCTTGCACTTGATAATTATGAGGGTACACTAATCTTTGTAAGCCACGATAGAGAGTTTGTTTCTTCTTTATCTACTCGCATCATTGAACTAAAAGAGGATGGGGCGCATTATTACTCTGGCAATTACGAGGATTATTTGCTTACCCAAAAGTAAATGCTATTAGAGACCTTTGTATAAATCATTTTAAATTTGCTGAGTAATAAAAATGAATAAAAAATGTGTAAAAACTTATACCCCAAGGGCACTTCCTTCGGGCGATATAATAGCACTAGCTATTGATGAGAGTTTTTATCCACTTTTTAGCTTTTTTAACCTCAGCCCTTTGGGATAGGGGATTTTTCACCCGAAGGCAAGCTTCGCATTCTCATTTTCCTGGGTTAAATTTCATCACTAGACAACAAGTAGAGTTTCAAAAATTATGCCTTGTGAAATGAAAAAAATCCCACTATCAAACCAAAAGTGATTTATGCAAAGATCTCTATTAACTGCTGCTAAAAGATTTGTCAATTCACAGGGTTTTGATTCCGCAGCAATTTTATCTTTTAAAACTTTATTTGCCTTTGTGCCAGCCTTGGCACTAGCTTTAAGTGTTTTTTCTCTGAGTGATTATTTTATTGATTTTCAAGGACAATTAGAAACGTTTACGTTTCAACACGTTCTTCCAAGTGATGCCAATCAGGCAAAAATCTACTTAGCTGCCTTTATCTCTCAAGCGCAATCACTGCGTGGCCCCAGTATTGTGTTTTTTGTGCTAACGGGTGGATTCTTACTGCTAAGTATTGACCAAAGAATGAACTTAATTTGGGGTAGAGAGTCGCAGCGAAATTGGCTTAAAGGCTTATTTTCCTATCTCTTTGTGTTGTTCGTCGGGCCAATTTTATTGGGCGCTTCTTTGTTTTTCAGTTCTTATATGTTGGCCTTTGATTTGTTGACGCCATTATCTGATTATGTTTTTACATCGTATTTAATGGCTTTTGGCTTGTCGTGCTTGGGCTTAAGTCTCACCTATTTATTGGTACCTATCTCCAAAGTGCGCTTTAGTAGCGCTTTAACAGCAGGTGTTATGGCCGCATCTTTATTGGAAATCCTCAAATATTCAATCTATAGTTATTTGTTTGTGTATTCAAATCTTGAAGTTATTTACGGCACGCTGTCGACGCTGTTGTTATTGCTTTTTTGGGTCTACATTGCTTGGGCGGTTATTCTTTTTGGCGCGAGTGTTTGCTATGCCCTAGACAACGAGTCTTAATCGTTACATTTGTTTGATTTAGCGTAAAATTCGCCTTAATTTACAAGCCCTATACGTTATGTTCACAGGAATCATTCAAGCCGTTGGAAAAATCCAAGATGTCAAGGTGTCTGAGAAGGGCGCATGTTTTGTTTTTGAGTCAAATACTCTTGGTTTAAATGATGCAAAAATTGGTGACAGCATTGCAGTTAATGGCGTTTGTTTGACTGCGGTGGAATTAACAAACAGTTGCTTCTCAGCAGACGTTTCTCAGGAAACGCTGGATTGCTCTATTTTTGCCAATCTTCAAACAGGTGATAAGGTAAATCTTGAAAAGGCATTGAGGCTCAATCAGGGCATTGATGGTCATTTGGTTAGTGGTCATGTGGATGGTGTGGGTGTCGTTAGCAATCGCTTCAGCGAAGGTGAAAGTACGCGCTTCGAGATTACTGTTGACGAGGATTTGGTAAAATACATCGCTCGCAAGGGCTCAATTTGTATAAATGGCGTCAGCTTGACGGTTAACAGTATTGAGGGCAATGTATTTGGTGTCAATATTGTGCCGCATACTTTTACAGTCACTACGCTGGGTGATTTACATATTAGCGCTGAGGTGAACGTAGAAATCGATATTATTGCACGGCATTTAGAGCAATTATTAAACAACACAAAAACCTCTTAGAATTATTTGAAAACGAATTAATATGAAAGCAACAACCCAAGAGTTACTAGAAGACTACAGACAGGGAAAGATGATTATCCTTATGGATGACGAGGATCGTGAAAACGAAGGCGATTTACTTATTCCTGCCGAAAAAGTCACCAAGGAAGGCATTAACTTCATGGCGACTCATGGCCGTGGGCTTATTTGTTTGACCTTAACTCGTGATCGATGCAAGCAACTCAATTTGCCATTGATGGTAACGCACAATGGCGATATCCATTCAACTAACTTTACCGTTTCCATAGAAGCGGCAGAAGGAGTAACAACAGGAATTTCTGCAGCTGATAGAGCGAAAACCGTTCAAGATGCTGTGGCCTCAAATGCTAAGCCAGAAGACATTGTACAACCTGGTCATGTTTTTCCATTAATGGCGGAACAAGGTGGTGTTTTAATACGCGCTGGCCATACCGAGGCGGGATGTGATTTGGCACGCCTTGCAGGTTTTGAGCCAGCATCGGTTATTGTTGAAATTCTTAATGACGATGGCACCATGGCGCGTCGTCCAGATTTAGAAGTCTTTGCCGAAAAACACGATATTAAGTGGGGCACGATTGAAGACCTTATTCGCTACCGTGTGGAGAACGAAAAAACCATTGAACGTATCAATCAACGACAATTCCAAACACGTTTCGGCAGCTTTAAATTAGTCTCTTATCTTGACTCAATCAACAACGACACTCATCTTGCTCTAGTGAAAGGAAAAATCACCAAGAAAAGCGAGCCACATGTGCGCGTCCATATGGAAAACATCTTTTCGGATGTCTTGCAGGAGAAGAGCTCTGGCTTTAGTGTTGAGAATGCCCTTGAGCAAATTTCAAAAGCTGACACCGGTGTTTTTCTACTACTCAGAAAGCAAGACAACCGAGACATTCTTGAGAGCATTGACAACCCTAATTTTAGACAAGCCGACGACCTCAGAACCTTTGGCATTGGTGCGCAAATTCTTGCAGACTTGGGTGTCTCCCAAATGAAAATCCTAGGTAGCCCAAGAGTATTGCACGGCCTTGAGGGTTTTGGTCTAACCATTAGTGAATACGTAGATACAAAAAAATAAGGAATTTATGCCAACATTTAAATTTGATCGCGAAGCCAACGCCACTTTTTTAGCGGATTCGAGAGTCGCTATTATCGTTGCTTATTTCTATAAAGATATTGGCGACAAGCTCCTAGCTAGCGCAGAAGAGACGCTTAGAAAGTATGGTATTCAAGATAATAATATTGATGTTTATTGTGCACCTGGTGCATTCGAAGTGCCTTTAATGGCAAAGCGCCTAGCAAAGAATGGTAATTATGACGGTATTGTTACATTGGGCGCCGTGATTCAGGGCGAAACGCCGCATTTTGACTATGTATGCTCTGAATGCGCAAGAGGTGTTGCAGACGTCTCTTATCAGTTTGAAACCCCAGTTGCCTTTGGTGTTTTGACAACCGACAATATGGAACAAACGCTTGGTAGGGCTGGTGGTTACAAAGGAAATAAAGGCGAAGAGGCAACCCTTGCGATGATTGAAATGCTTTATCTTCTTGCTAAGGCGGACGAACAAAGAGCCAACTAAATCGCAACTTATACCATGCAAAAATCCTTTAAAACTCCAAAACAACGCTCGCGTGAGCGAGTGGTCCAAGCACTTTATCAATGGCGTATTTCTGACGGCGACTTGCTTAGTATTGAGCATCAATTCTTAACGCAAAAAGAAGGCAAGATTTCTAAAGCCTTTTTCTCGAACCTTATTCGCGAAATTCCAAAAAACATCACTCTGCTTGACGAACTAATCGCACCGTGTATCGACCGCGATTTAAAAGAGCTTGGCCCTGTCGAGCATGCAATTCTCTATCTTGGTGCGTTTGAGCTTAAATTTAGCATTGAAGTGCCTTACAAGGTAGTGATTAATGAATCAGTTGAAATAGCAAAATTGTTTGGTGCTGAAGGCTCTTACAAGTTGGTCAACACCGCTCTAGATAAGCTTTCGAAAGACTTGCGTAGGGTTGAAATTAACGCTTAAATAGTTAATTAATCCAGATTTAATAGCTATTATGCTTAAGTGGAAAACGCAACATAGCTTCAGCACCTTTTGACATGGCTCGATTAGCCACTGTAATAGTGCCGCCGTGTAGGGTCATAATCTTTTTCGCAAACCGTAATCCAAGACCATTACCTCTCTTACCTGTTTCAGGGTGAGGCACTGAGTAAAAACGACTAAAGATTTTCTTCTTAGCATATTCAGGTATCCCACTACCATTGTCAATTACCTTGATCGTTACCCAATTGTTTTGTTCTTTGACTTGGATATGGATGGTTGAAGAATCTGGCGAACCCTCAATGGCTTCGTAAAGTGCTGAATAAGCAAGATCTCGGTCCTTTTCAGCCAAAGGCAATTGAATTCGTGGAGCGCCCTCAAATAATCGGTAAGGCAGTGGTTGATTATCCCAATCGAGGTATTCCGGTGAGCGAGCATAGCGGTGAGAATGATGCTTGGTTTGTTGGTGATAACTCCTGACTATCGCGTATCTCTTTGGTCGATTGATACTCATTCTTATAAGCCGCCAGGCTTTTCAGAAAATAAATGCATCTT
>CAJXHL010000002.1 GCA_913054335.1 uncultured Gammaproteobacteria bacterium
TATCCAGGCCAGCGCACCGAAGCAATTTACTCAGCACGCTCGCAACCCGGAGAGAGGCGTTGAAATTGGCGGCGATAACATCGTCCTTTCGAAAAACACTTACTACGTTAATTTACCTTGATGGAGATATAAGAATGAGTCGTATACCGGTCAAAATGTCAGCCGTTCTACTAACAGGCCATGGTGGCTTTGAGAAGCTGAGATATCAGGAGGATGTTGACGTCCCCAGCGCTGCTGCTGGTAAAGTTCTTATTAAAGTACTCGCAGCTGGGGTAAACAATACTGATATCAATACCCGTACCGCTTGGTATTCAAAGGCTGTCACTGGAGAAACCAGCACTGGTGGTGCTGAAGGCTTTGAGACAGCTGATGACGATGATGGGTCTTGGTCGGGCACACCCCTGGCCTTTCCTAGAATTCAAGGTGCCGACTGTTGTGGTGAAATTGTTACTGTTGGCGAGGGAGTGGATGATAATCGTATTGGGGAAAGGGTGCTTGTGCGAACCATGCAGCAAGCTGCCGTTGATTACCAGCCTTTTAAATGTTGGACGGTGGGCTCTGAATGCGATGGCGGTTTCGCTCAATATATGCTTGCTTATAGCGCTGAAGCCTTTAAGGTTGAGAGTGATTGGTCTGATATTGAGCTTGCGTCCATTCCGTGTGCATACTCTACTGCTGAAAATTTGCTCGAGCGTGCCAATGTTACAAGCGGAGAAACAGTGTTTATCACAGGCGCATCAGGCGGTGTTGGTTCTGCCGCTGTTCAGCTGGCTAAGAGGCGTGGTGCAGTTGTTATTGCCCAAACCAGTAAGGAAAAAGTGGCCGAGGTGCGCTCGATTGGTGCAACCCAAGTGGTTACTCGCGAACAAAAATTAACGGACACAGTAGGGACTGAGAGTGTAGATGTTGTCATTGATCTGGTTGCAGGAAATGCATTTCCTGATTTATTAGAATTGTTAAAAACAGGCGGCCGTTATGCCTCGTCTGGCGCAATTGCAGGGCCAATCGTTGAGCTGGATGTAAGAACACTTTATTTAAAAGACTTAACCTTAATTGGTTGTACTTTTCAAGAGCAAAAAGTTTTTGAGAACCTGATCGGTTATATTGAGCGCAACGAAATCAAGCCCTTAGTGGCAAAGAGCTATCCATTGAAAGATATTGTTCAAGCCCAACAAGATTTTTTAGCAAAAAAATACGTCGGCAAGTTGGTATTGGTGCCGCCACAGCACTAATGTTTATTGGATCATCTAAAGCGAAAAATGAAAATTGCAGAAATTGATGTATTTCAGGCACATCTGCCGTATTCTGGCGGCGTTTACCGATTATCGGGTGGGCGAGAGTATGCTGGGTTTGATGCGACGTTTGTTCGTGTAACTACTGAATGTGGTATTGAAGGTTGGGGCGAAAGCACGCCTTTTGGCTCAACTTATATCGCCGCCCATGGCGCTGGTGCGCGTGCCGGCATTGCTGAAATAGCACCAAACTTGCTCGGCAAAAATCCACGGCAGCTAGATCGAATCAACGAAACAATGGATGGCTGTCTGGTCGGCCACAATCATGCAAAAACACCGATTGATGTAGCTTGCTGGGATATTTTTGGCAAGTCGGTGGATATGCCTGTTTGTGACTTGCTTGGTGGTAGAACGAATCAAGCGTTGCCACTGATATCATCCATTTATGCAGGCGATCCAGAAGATATGCGCGCTCGGGTGCAGATATACCGTGAAGCAGGTTACCGAGGTCACTCGGTCAAGGTTGGCAGTGAGCCTATGCTCGATGCTGAGTGCATCAAGGCTAGTCTTGCAGATCGTAAACCCGGCGAATACTTTATTGTTGATGCCAACGGCGGGATGAATGCTGAGAATACTTTGAGACTATTAAATTTATTGCCCAATGACCTAGATTTTGTTCTAGAGGCGCCTTGCGCCACCTGGCGAGAATGTATGTCAGTAAGACGCCGCACTTCAGTACCCATTATTTGGGATGAGCTTGCGCAGAACGAAGAAGATATCATCAATTTGATTTCAAATGATGGTGCTGATGGTATTGGTTTAAAAATATCTAAAAACGGCGGCTTAACGCGTTGTCGTAGACAGAGAGATATTTGCATTGCAGCAGGTTACACGATGAGCGTACAGGAGACCACCGGTTCAGATATTGCTTTTGCTGCTATTGTACATTTGGGTCAAACCGTGCCAGAGAAATATTTAAGGTGTGTCCTAGATTGTCGAGATATGGTTTCACTGAAAACGGCCGATGGTGATTATGTTGTTGAAAATGGCTTCATTTCTGCTCCGCAGAGCCCTGGTTTGGGTGTCACGCCACGAATGGATGTACTTGGCAAGGCTGTACTGAGCTATAGTTAAATCGCTCTATTGATACCCCTCATAAAGACCAAAAGTAAGCAGCCTTTTGGCGAAGATGATGAGTGGCAACTGCCAGGTTCAAAAGTAACAAAGTCACCTTTTTTGAAAACGGTATTATCAAGGTCTATCATCTCCCCCTCCAAAACCAGAAATTCTTCAAATCCAGTGTGTTCATGCGGGATAGATTGCGCGCCAGGATCTAGCTTTAACACAAAAGTACCGAAGCCAGTTTCGTTTTCAAAGCTAATTTCATGCCAGCTCATGTTCTCTATTACTGTGCCGTATCTATCGAAAGGCTTAAATTCAACATTAAGTGGGTTTGTTATTTTTCTTTTGCGCTTTAGGTCTTGGTAAAAATGTTCTTTTTTCATATGCTTAATATTCTTGATTTGGTGCTTCCATCGTGGGAATGGTCATTTCGCGGTGAGTAATAAAATCGAGCAGCTCTTCATTCTTAGCCCTCTTGATAATTATCGAGTAGTTTTTTTGGCGTATACCAAACCGTGCTCAATTGTGTTTTTAATTGGCTAAAATGTTTTGCATCACAATCTCGTCACGCAACAGCATTATTAAATTTAGATTATATTAATTGTATACAAGTTGTGCATTACAGATATAATTTTATTCGAATTAAGGTTTGACATCCTGTATATAATTGGCTGCCTCAGAGAGAGGGTGTATGATGAACGATCTTAAATCGGACCAATCGCCTGATAACCCTAAGAAAAATAATTTATTCACTACTTAATTAATCATGTCCAAAACTTCAAAAAACTACATTGCCGGCGACTGGGTTGAGGGTCCTAGCTCAATTGCCAATACTAACCCATCGGACACCAATGATATTATTGGACAGTACGCTCAAGCGAGTTCGGCGCAATTAGACGATGCGCTAAATTCTGCACATATTGCACAAAGACAATGGGCAGCAACCGGCCTTGAGCAGCGTCAAGCAGTGTTGATGAAAATTGGCGAAGAAATGATGGCTCGTAGTGCCGAGTTGGGCGAGTTACTTGCTCGTGAAGAGGGCAAACCTGTTGCCGAAGGCAAGGGTGAAGTTTATCGCGCTGGACAATTTTTTACTTATTACGCAGCAGAAGTCTTGCGTCAAAGTGGCGATACTGCCGATTCGGTTAGACCTAATATTGAGGTCGATGTTCGCCGTGAGCCAATGGGCACCGTGGCCATTATCTCTCCGTGGAATTTCCCAACAGCAACAGCGAGCTGGAAAATTGCACCGGCACTTGCGTTCGGCAATGCAGTGATTTGGAAGCCTGCCAACTTAACGCCCGCTAGTGCGGTGGCATTAGCCGAGATTATTTCAAGACAAGAGATTCCAAAAGGGTTGTTTAATTTAGTGATGGGCTCCGGAGGCTCAATTGGTCAGGCATTGGTCGAAAGCCCGAAAGTGCACGCCATCAGTTTTACCGGGTCCTACGATGTTGGTCGTCAGATAGCTCGTGCTGCGGCGCAAAATTTAACCAAGTTCCAATTAGAGCTTGGCTCAAAAAATCCGTTAGTTGTGATGGATGATGCGGATATCGATGTTGCAGTTGCTGCAGCAACAGGCGGCGCCTTCGGCTCCACTGGACAAAAATGCACAGCATCATCGCGCTTGGTTGTTCATCAGTCTATTCATGACGAGTTTGTCGAGAGAATGACCGCCTCAACTTCAGCTCTTAAAGTGGGTCACGCACTGGAAGATGGCACACAGATTGGCCCTGCGGCAAGCGCTGAACAATTGGCCTCTAACCTGGACTACATGCAATTAGGGCGTGACGAAGGTTGTGAGGTTGTTTGTGGTGGTGATGCGCTTGAATTGGCGACTCCGGGACATTACATGCAACCCGCCTTACTGATTGGCGGTGATAACGCCATGCGCCTTAATCGTGAAGAATTATTCGCACCAATGGCGTGTGTGATTAAAGTTGCAGATTACGACGAAGCATTGTCGGTGGCTAACGATACTGATTTCGGCTTGGTTTCTGGCATTATTACCCAGTCTTTGTCAAAAGCTAGCCATTTCCGCAGAAACGCAGAAAGCGGCTGTGTGATGGTCAACTTACCTACAGCTGGCACCGATTACCACGTACCGTTTGGCGGCAGAAAGAACTCAAGCTTTGGCCCAAGAGAACAGGGTCAATACGCTAAAGAGTTATACACCCAAGTTAAAACATCTTACATCTCATCAGGTAATCCATAATGGCGCACCCATCTCTTTATATCGATGCACTTCAATACAATAATTGGAGTGAGGAGGTCTTTAAACAAATTAATGCAGGTGGCCTGAGCGCCATTCACGTTACTATTTGTTATCACGAAGATTTTCAAGAGATGGTGCAAAACGTCATCGATTGGAATCGACGATTTGAAGATCATGCGGATTTGATTTTTTTAGGAAAAACAGCGGACGATGCTCTCACGGCGAAAGCGCAGGGCCGTACCGCTATTTTCTTTGGTTACCAAAACTGCTCGCCAATTGAAAACAATATTGGCTTAGTGGAAATATGCCATCAACTCGGTGCGCGCTTTATGCAGCTGACATACAACAACCAGAGCCTACTGGGCACGGGTTGCTATGAGGCGAATGATCCTGGCATTACTCGGATGGGAAAGCAAGTGATTAAAGAGATGAATCGAGTCGGCCTTGTGGTGGATATGAGTCATTCTGCAGAGCGTTCAACGATGGAGGCGATTGAAATTTCTGAGCGCCCTATTGCAATCACTCATGCGAATCCAGTATTCTGGCATGCAGCGCTTAGAAACAAGTCAAATGAGGTTTTAAAAGCCTTGGGCGAGAGTGGTGGTATGCTTGGTTTTTCCATGTACCCGCACCACTTAAAAGGCAAGTCAGATTGCACTTTAGAGAGTTTTTGTACGATGATTGCCGATACTGCTGAAGTCATGGGTATTGAAAATATTGGCATTGGTAGTGATCTCTGTCAAAACCAGCCAGATAGTGTTGTTGAGTGGATGCGTAACGGCACCTGGACTCGAGATCGTGACTTTGGTGAAGGCTCAGCAAGCGCTGCGGGCTTCCCGGCGCAACCGAACTGGTTTAAAGACAACCGTGATTTTTCAAATCTTGAGAGCGGCCTAAGATCAGTTGGTATGTCTGAAATAGATGTGGCGGCGGTGATGGGTGAGAATTGGCTAAGATTTTTTGAATCTTCATTTGGACCTGTTAGCGCTTAGTTAAATGCCGTTTAGCGCCACACTTGATGAAGCGATGATGCGTCGACCTGAACAGGTGATGCGTCTTGACAGAATGGGCTCGTCATTCCCAACACGATTGAGCTTTATGCGTGCACTAATTCGTCGTATGTCAAAAGAGCAATGGAAGTTTGAGAAGTTGCGTCAAGACATTGATGCAAATGGTTTTGGTGTCAGTGTTTATGCAGCACATACGCCAGAGCGCACATACTCCTTAGTTGCCTTTACTCAGGACATTCCTGCCGATATGCGCACCGATCGAGTGATTGCTGAGGTTTGGGATGCAACTTTTAATTTATTCGATGGCGTGCCGACGCAGGACGATATCGATTATTTGGCGAAAAATACACCCAAGCAAGAAGGCGGACGGTTTCGTCCAAGCGAGCTTAGCCTGGCTAGAGCAAATAAAAGCTTAAGACTTTTTGAACACATTGTTTCATCGCTTGCTGAAGGCAAGCAGCCCGATGTTGATTTAGTGGCCTCGGTTGGTTACATCATGCGCACAACTGCGGTCTACGGTAGTGGTAAATTTGGCTGCGCTGATCGCGCCAAAATTGCTGAGCGCGAAGAGTGCAAGGTGTCGTTCCACATGGAACTGTTGGCGGTTTATTTGATCCGTTGGTTTACGATTGATTTGGTCGAAACCATTGCAAAGCAAAGAGGTGGTGATAAGGCGGTTACCATCGACCCCCATATACGTCAATTTATTGGTGTCGGTAATGCTACCGGTCTCGGCATGGCGCCATTCTTATTAAAACACCCAGTATTAATTCATAATTGGGTTACCGCTAAAGAAACCGCCCTCGCTAGAGTGCGCAGTCTTGAGACTCCTATTCAAGGCTCTCTTGAGGCATTTATTGAAAGTGTTAATCAAGTGGCGCAACACCTTAAAGAGTGGCGCGTTGCTGACGAGGTGCAAAGTGCTCGTATTGAGCAACTGGAAGTAGAAGTTGAGCGGTTGTCGCACTGGTGTGACGATGAGACAAATCTGACCAAGCCATACCCTTGGAATGGTATTTACCAGTTTGCTGAGGATAACTTTTCTCTGGAATGCCAAGAAATGATGGTTTCGCTTATTATTGAGCCGCATGGCGCATTGGTTGACGATTTGGCCGACACCATGTTTGCGACAACCGTGCCACAGTTTGAGGCTAGTATGCCGCTTGCAAGATTGAAAGCGATTGTTAAGGACTACTATGCTTGGGCGACCAGCATTGATTTTTCTCTGAGTGAGTCACAGTACCATTTTTGGTATTACTCGGAAGATAAACTGGAGCCACGCTTTGGCTCAAAAGGTATTGACGATGGCGTGGATCAGGAAATGCCATTGGCCATTGGCAGGGATGCAGATGATTTGAATGAGCAACTAAAAACAGCATCGGATGACGTCACAGTGGGCGAGTTTGCGCTGCAATATCCACAATTTAGACACATTATTCGTCGCATTCAAAACACTGCGCGTAGACCTTATGCTGAGGTTCAGGACAATTTACTCGGTGAGACGATGAGACCGTTAGATCTGTTGCGTTTTAAATTGGCATTTTTTGGCGCCTCTAAATTTGATCCAAAATCAGATTTATGGACAAGAATTTCGATGTATCAAGGCGCACCAATGCCAGACCAACTCTCAGATGCCAATCACGATGATTGGGCTTTTCCAATTCGACCAAAAACCACAGCCTAATGCCAGAACAGCTAGCAATTTCGCTAAACGAAATTCTCTTTATCTTCACTCGTGCGGGTTTTGGCGTCAATGCACCCATCGGCATTTCTGAAGATTTTGCACGCAGTAATATGTGGCTGGCAGAGAATGGATTTGACCCGTCCTTGTGCAGTATTGCTGCGCTTGACAGCCTTGATGAGGGCAGGAGTTCCTTAGCCATTGAGTACAGTAACGGCCATTTCAGTGGCTCCGGCAAACAGTATTTATCCGCTATCCAAGCTTCCGTTAGTGCTCTTGATTGGATTAAGGGCAATCAAGGGTTGGCGTTGACAATTGCCAATGTTGATTCACCCTTATTGGTACTTGCAGCACTTGGCGCTAATCAAGTAGAAGGCTGGCAAGTGTGTTGGTGTGATGAGACCGATGCAAGTTTTCAAGTAAATTTTGTTGGCAAAGGCCAATGGCAAATCATCAGTGACGGCAGTACTGCAATTGAGCTGAGTAAAGGTGCAACGATGACGATGAGTCTGTTAGATAACTCAGAGCTGACTTTAAAGGGCGAGATACAGAAGTTTGATACAGAAATAGAAAAAAATAAAATTCTGAAAACAGGTGTTGCAGTGCATGAACATTGGGATGCGATTTATGCTTATTTTTCTCGCTGTTTGGTGAAATCAACAGCAGAATCGAGAGCATCGGGCGCAGGCGCTGGCCTCGTCGATACAGATTAATCGAGGACTGTACACAAACCATTCTAGATTTGTAATTAAGGAGTTTTTTATGAGTACAACATTTTTAAACAGAGAGGATATTGAGCAAATCGCGATTAAGGCGCTGATGAGTTCTGGTGCGAGTGAGGCTGCTGCAAGCGCCCTTGCAAAAGGTGTTGCGGCAGCTGAGATGGATGGTATTGCCAGCCACGGCTTGGTTTATGTGCCAATTTATTGTGAGCATTTGACTTGTGGCAAGGTCAACCCAAATGCACAAGTTGTGGTGAATCAAACCGCTCCTAGCGCTATTGTGGTTGATGCAGATAGCGGTTTTGCTCATCCGGCGATTGACGCCGGTTTTGATTTACTGATTAAAAGTGCTAAGAAAAACGGTTGTGCTGCGATGTCGGTCAGAAATTCTTATAATTGTGGTGTGCTGGGCTTTCACTCGGAGCGTATTGCCCAAGCAGGCATGACGGGTCTTGGTTTTACCAATGCGCCTGCCTCCATTATGCCAGTGGGTGGCGACACTTCAGTGATTGGCACAAATCCTTTTTCTGTGGCTGTGCCGGATGGCAAGGGTGGCGTTGCTTTTGTGATTGATCAATCTGCTAGTGTGGTTGCTAAAAGTGAAATTAAAATGCATGCACAGGCAGGCAAGCCTATTCCTGAGGGCTGGGCATATGATGCAAATGGCAATCCAACAACAGATGCTGATGCTGCTATGAAGGGCTCTATGGCACCAGTAGGTGGTTACAAAGGCTTTGGTGCGGGCTTGATGGTTGAAGTCTTTGCTGCTGTTATGGCTGGCGCAACCTTGGGCAAAGATGCCAGTCCGTTTGCTGGGACTGCAGGTGGCCCTCCAAGAACAGGCCAATTCTTTTTTGCCGCCTCACCAGATGTGTTTTCGCCAGATGTTTTTGGTGATCGAGTACAATCATTGACTGAGTCAATTGAGGTGCAGGTAGGTGCTCATTTACCGGGTAGTGGGCGTTTTGCTAAGCGTGCGAAACACGAACAGAGTGGTGTTGAAGTAAGTATTGCTTTGTTGGAGAAAATCCAAGCGATTTAATATTTAAAAAACCGACGAATATCCTGCTAATTTTGTTGCTCTCTTAGTCTGATTGGCCAAATTATTCTGTAAAATCATCGCGGTGTTTACCGATTTTGATTCTACGAGTCGTACCTTCAAGCTCTTGTTGATAGTCCGCCTCATTCATGCGTTCTTTAAGGACATCGGTTCTCAGATCAAGTGTTGAAAGGCCCACTTGTCCAGCCGCCCTCATCCCGGCATATCTCGCCTCTGCAGTTATTTTCTTTCTTACTAGGTGCGGTTGCCAATAGTCCAAATCGCTAGGTTTCGCATTGCCTTCTAGGCTAAGGTAGTTGGTTTTTATAGCTGCATTAATTATTTCAGCGCCACGAGAGGTGCGACCAATCACAACATTTGTGCCCAGATCGTTTTCCATCATTTCTAAGGTCGGCTCACAGTTTGGCCACGTGTCTCCAGAAACAATGTCTGCAGCTTCACCAGAGCCATCCGGACAAATACGACAGCGCCATGGTATGTGCCACTGTGAGGAGTCTGTGCCCCAGAAGTCCAGATAGGTTTTGCTGATTGTTTCACCGTTTTTGAAGCGAATAGTGGTTGGTCCAGGACAGCCTTCGCCTCGATAACTAACACTTTCAACATCACTCTCATCGGCGCCAACAGATTTGAGAAATTTTTCCATCGCAAAAGGTGGGAAAAAGCCGCCACAAATAGGTGTTAATAATGCCTTAATTTGTTGGTCAATTCTTGGATCTTTTTTGCCGAGCAAACGAACTGCCGATATGTCACACGGCTTGGCGACAAGGGCAATAGTAATGCCAGTATCGAGTATTTTGAGCAAGTTTTCCAGTGGCGAAGTAGAGGCATAGATTGAACTGCAGCCGTTGACGATATCTTCACTGGTTTGGCTTAATTGCGAATGACCAAAATACGCCTTTAGACCGCCACCAGCAACCTGCAAAATACAATCAACTTGCCCGCTCTCCAGCAAATACAGGCTGATTGCGGTTAGTCCGCCGCCGGTAGCCGCCTTGTGTCGTATTTTTGCATCACTTGAGTGCGCCCTCACTATTGTTTCTATCGGCCCCCACATTGGATCCAGATTTTCTAGGTTTGAGATCTTGTCACTTGGCAAGCCCGAATGCACAACGCCAGGGCAAAAGCTTTGTAGGTGGATATTTTGCTCGGAACTTAATGGCGTGTTTTCTGAGGGGCGCAGATGTCCGGAGGGCGAAACCTGCATTTGGACTTGACTAGGGAAAACGCCAGCACAGAGCCCACAACCTATACACAGGCCCTCTTCGATAATTTGTTCTATATTGCTATTTGAGTTCATTTGCAGTCCAGCTAAATTAGAAATTGTTTAATCGCCTTGTCATCAAAGGTAAAACCAAGTCCCGGGCGTTCTGGAATATCAATACAGCCAGCAATAATAGGTATTTTCTCGTTGAACAGAGGCGCGTACCAAGGCATGTGTTCAATTGAAATACAATTCTCAACTGAGCCGGCTATGCATAGACTTTGTTCGGTGAAAATATGGGTAGAGATTGGTAAGTTGTAAGCTTCGGCTAAATGCGCCACTTTGCGCATCTCGCTAAGGCCACCGATTCGCTGCAAATCTGGCATAAGGATGTCACAAGCCTTGGCTTCAATCATCGCGCGCATGCCGTAACGAGTGTATTCGGTTTCGCCGGATGCAATAGGAATATCTAACGCTTGGCGCACTTCGCTATGGCCGACCAAGTCGTATGCCGGTACTGGTTCTTCTAGCCACAGAAGATCAAATTCTTGCAATTCTTTACCCAGTTTTATTGCTTGTTTTGGCGTTGATGACTGGTTAAGGTCTGCCATCAATTCAACGTCTTGCCCAATCGCACTTCGAAGTTGTCTGATGCGTTCCACGTCATCTTTGTAGTCTTTAGAGCCAAGTCTAATTTTCATAGAGGTATGACCTTGTTGAAGAAAAACATGGGCCTCTTCGATGAGCTCGTCTATGCTTTGTGCAAGCCATAAGCCCCCACTGGCATAGGTTTTTATCTTACTTCGACAGGCGCCAAACAATTTGTGTAGTGGTAAATTAGCCGCCTTGCCGACAATATCCCACAGTGCTGTATCAATAGTAGAAAGCGCCGAAATGGTAACGCCTTTGTGGCCAGTAGGATTTATTGCTCTCCAGATATCCTGCCAAATGGCCTCGATAAAATGCGGGTCTTTGCCGATTAGATGTGGCGCAAAACCCTTGATCATTTCATCAAAGGCTTTAATGCGTACAGCATTTAACGCAAAAAGATAGGACTCGCCCGTAATCCCTTCATCGGTTTTAATAGTGAGCAACACACAGCCCACTGAGCCCATATCGTGAATTGCTGTTTTAATTGGTTTTTCGAAAGGAAGTTCGACAACCCTTGTTGTTAACCCGCTAATGATCATTTATCAGCATGACTGCTATCTAAAAATAAACAATATACCGCTTGAATTAACGAGCACTGTGATAAAAAACTATAACACCTATCGAAAAAAACGATTTCAACGGGCAGCTATAATTTGCAAAGTTAGTGAACGATTCTTCTTAATGCACGAATGGCTGCTTTGTGCAATTTTGAATCGATAGCGCTTGTTGGGTAGCCCAAGTAAGTTGGTCGGTGAAAAGTTGGAGAGTTTTCCACCACAAACAATGTTTCGTCTTCGAGCAAGTGCTTGATGGAGCCCTCGATAAAATAACCTGAGCCACCGTTCTTCAGAATATGATTGAGGGCACTAGTTGCTACGCCAAAAGATATCTTAGGGATGTAGGCCTTAGGAAATGCGAGGTTGTGTTGGGAGCGGAACTCATGACCCCAGTCCACAAATACATAACCATCTACTCTACCCATTTCAAGAATGCGTGGCTCTGTAGCCACAAGAATCAGTGGGTCGTCCATCAGCTGCTCTATATGGATATTGGGTTGGTGTATTGGGCGGTAAAGAATGGCCATATCAATATGACCATCGCGCAGTTGAGCCATCAATGGATCTGAATAATCACTGATTACTCTTGTTGCAATACTGGGCTCGGTTTTCCGCATGATGTCTAGCCATTTGGGAGCGATATAATCCCAGTGATTCATCTGAATGCCAAAACTAAAGACACCGGTCATATCGTCTGGCAAGGCAATTTCCTGACGCGCCCTTTCCCATGCCTGAACGGCGGCAACGGCGTGCTTATGAAAAAGTCTGCCAGCGGTTGTCAATTCACAACCGTTACGTTTTCTGATAATAAGTGGTTGGCGGAGTTGTTCTTCTAGCGCCTTGATTCTAGCGCTGACAGTGGATTGAGTAACGTGTAATTTTTCGGCGGACGCTTGAAAGCTGCCAGAAGAGCTGACCTCTAAAAAAGTGCGCATATGCTCAATATTCATTTAGCACCCCTAAAAACCAAGTTATCCATTGAATATTCTGATTATACAAAACATAGGGGGTAGGTATATCGCTATTTTCGATAAGTGTCATAACTTTTTATCAACGTACTCCTAGCGCCAAGCGGTATATTTATTCGATTTAGCTGGTTGGAATATCCATGAATGTAGAACAATTAACCCTCGAGCAAGAGATGGAAAAAGTTAGGATTGATTTGGCGGCTATGTTTCGTTTAACGGTAATGCATGGCTGGGACGATACTGTTTGGAATCACATCACCGCTAGAGTACCTGGTTCCGATCACCATTTTTACATGCATCGATTTGGTCTTACCTATGAAGAAGTATGCGCCTCAAATTTAATCAAAGTGGATGAAGAAGGAAATGTGCTAGAGGGTCCGAGTGATGTGAGTACAGCGGGTTTTATCATACATAGCGCGATTCACCTCAACTACCCAAACAATAAATTTGTGTTTCATGCGCATCCTGCGAGTGCAATTGCAGCGACAGCCTTTAAGGAGATTCCATTCTTAGTGCAAGACTCCGCGATGCTTTACGGAAAAGTTGGTTATCACGATTGGGAGGGCTTATCGGTAGACCCGGATGAGCGCTTGCGAATTGCTGATAATTTGGGCGATAACTCTTGCTTGGTGATGCGTAATCATGGCTTTTTGACGGTTGGTGAAACGTCAGGGCAGTGTTTTATGAATATGTATTACCTGATTCGCCTATGTGAAGTTGCGCTCAGTGCCAAAACATCCAACTTAGAGATAGATTCAGGCCCCGAGCATCTTTGGCCAATCGCCTCAAAACAATACGAGGCGTTCTCACCAGGTGTCTATGAATGGCCAGCTTTGCTGCGTCGTTGTGACCGGTTAGATCCTTCATATAAACATTAATAATGTCAGTTATTTCAGCACCTTCAGCCTTTAGTGCTAATGAAATTCAACTGGAGGATTTTCTAGATTTAGAGAGATTTCCTATTCACGATTTAACCAGTAAAAAAAGGGCCGCTTTGGTTGCTGATTGTCGCAAAGATTTAGAAAAATGGGGTTGCGCTCATGTGCCAGATTTTATTACCCCCTCAGCTACTCAAAAAATGAAGGAAGAGGCGTTTCGCATTATGGTCGGCGCTCGCAGAGCGCATGCATGGGTGAATCCTTATCTCACCAAAGAAGACACCAGTTTGCCGGAAGACCACCCTAAGCGTTTTTTTGAAGAAAGAACCTCATCCTTTATTAATTCCGATTTGCTGGAGGCAGATTCAATATTGCGTATGATTTATGACAGTGATGTGATGGTGCACTTTGTCTCAGATTGCCTGAATGTTGGCCCGATATATCGTTGGGCAGAACCATTGGGGCGTAATCCGTATAGTGTGATGAAAGGCGGCGATTATTTCCCTTGGCATTTTGATGGCAATGATTTTACTGTTAGTATTTTGGTCAATGAGTCCGAAGAAGGCGGCGATTTTGAGTACGTGCCCGATATTCGCTCTGCCAATAATGAGTGTTTTGATGATGTTGGTGCGGTCTTGCAGGGTGCTCGAGAAAAGGTGCGGGTGCTGAGTTTAAAAACGGGCGACCTGCAAATATTTAAAGGTCGTTATTCGATGCACAGAGTTACAACCACACAAGGTGAGTCGCCACGAATTATTGCCCTACCAACTTATGTCACTAATCCGTATTTGGTCAATAGACCACACCATGCTGAAGCGTTTTACGGTCGCTCAATGGCGATTCACCACGAGCGTAATTTAGAGCGTGTTGATAACTTAACCGATTAAGGAAAAAATAACATGAATATTGGATTTATCGGTCTTGGTAATATGGGTACTGGCATGGCGCTCAATCTACTCAGGCATTGCCAAGAGTCTGGCGACACACTCATTGTTTTTGATATTAATGAAACAGCGTTGACTGATGTGGTTGCCAAAGGCGCGGTTAATGGACAGAGTACTGCTAGGTTATGTGGCCAGTGTGAGGTATTGTTTACTTCGCTACCAAGCGCCAAAGAAGTCAATCTTCTAGCTTTTGGAGGTGATGGTATTCTTGCTAATCTTAAAGAGGGAGCGACTTGGTTTGAAACCAGTACCAATGAATTATCAGAATGGCAAAAAGTGAAAAACGAAGCGCCGAGTCACTTGACCTTGGTCGATGCGCCAGTCAGCGGTGGCGCCGAAGGTGCATTAGCAGGAACATTAGCGATATTTTTAGGTATTGATGAAAATGTTCTTACAAAGTTTGAATCTTTACTAGGCGTTTTTGCGGCCAGAGTGGTGCGTATGGGGCCTTCCGGCGCAGGCTATGTCACCAAATTAGCGCAACTGCATTTAAATTATCTTGTCGCCCAAGGCATTGGTGAAACTTTAATGCTAGGTGCAAAAGCTAACTTAGACTTAAGTGTGCTACACTCTGTCTTGATGAGTAGCTGTGCTCGTAGTTACGTGGTTGAAAGTTATATCCCAAAAGTGCTCGACGGCAGTTACGATACATCTTTTGCTCTTGGCTTGGCGGAAAAAGACATGCGGTTGATTACCGAGTTGGGTCAACATCTTGAAGTGAGTATGCCTCTTGGGGATAAGGTCTACAACACATATCAGCAGGCAAAAAATGCGTATGGCTATGACGCACCTCATCTAAGTGTTGTTCGCTTAATGGAAGAGCAGCACGATCAATTATTACGGAGCTAGTGATTTATGGCATTACTTGTTAGTCTTATCGATACGGATATTCAGCCTTGGGTTGAGGTGTTTGAGTCTGAATTGAGTAATATGGACATCAGAATTTACCCTGATGTTGGCGATGTTAGTGAAATAGAATACGTTGCCGCTTGGCAACACCCATTTGGCGAATATAAAAAATATCCAAATTTAAAAGCCATTCTGTCACTCGGAGCAGGTGTGGATCATATTATTAAAGATCCAGCATTGCCCAAGGATGTACCTATAGTGCGTATGGCAGATGACTCCCTGATTCGCGATATGTGTTTGTATGCATCGCACTGGGTGTTGCATTTTCATAGTGACTATTATCGCTATACCAAGCTACAAGCAAAGAAACTGTGGCTACCGCAAGATTTTGTAGCACCTAAAAATCGATCGATTGGCATTATGGGTTTTGGCAATATTGGTAAATCCATTGGCGATTTATTGACTACCCAAGGTTTTAAGGTTGTTGGCTGGGGTGCTAGTGAAAAGCACACAACCGGCGGGATTGAGTATTTCTATGGCAAAGATCAAATGAGTGCTTTTTTAAATAAGGCTGAGATTTTGATCAATGTATTGCCACTCACTGATGCCACGAGAAGCTTAGTAATGGAGCGTGAATTGCGTCAACTACCCAAAGGTGCTTTTGTGATTAATATGGGCAGAGGCTCTATTATTAATGAGAGCGATCTTTTGAGTGTTCTCAACAGTTCTCATATCAGTGCAGCAGTGCTTGATGTATTTGACGTGGAGCCCTTGCCTGTTGATGACCCACTTTGGTCACACCCTAACGTCACTATTACGCCCCATATTGCTGGCCAAAGTGATGGCAATACAGCGGCGATGTTTATGGTTGAGAATATTCGCAGAATAGAAAATGGTGAGCCGCCTTTTCCGCTTTATGACGTAACACGAGGCTATTAATTAGCCGTAGTGGGATGAATAGTATGACAACAATATTACCAGAACCACAACTTTCTAAAAATACACTTTGGGAAATGTTTGATTATCGTTTGGCGAGATTGCGTCAAGTGATGGCAGAGAAAAACGTCAATCTATGCATTTTAGCCAACCCAATTAGTTTGCGATATGCAATTGATTTTGATGAGTATCAAGTCTTTCAGGCGCACATCCCCACTTGTTATTTGTTTGTGCCTATCGAGGGCCCACTTGTTATGCACGGTGCTACCAGTAACGACTTTCATAATGTTGATGAGTATTGTCGGCCGCGTTTTGTCAGTCCTTTTGATGGTGGTTTGGATTTGGGTGAAAAAACGCGACTTTTTGCAAACGATGTAAAAATATTTATTAAAAAGCATCAATTACAGCAAGCTGGCGATAGCATAGCTTTAGAGAGGTTTACGCCTCTTGCAACACAAGCTTTAGAGGCCCTAAAATTTGACGTGATCGATGCCGATTGCCTTGTAGAGCAAGCCAAGGTCATTAAATCCGACACTGAGATTGAGTGCATCAAGCATTCAATTGCTGTTACTGAGTACGGCATAAAATTAATGCAAGAAAATACTAGAGCAGGCATGACAGAGCGCCAACTATGGTCAATTTTGCATCAGGTCAATGTTGCCAATAACGGTTGCTGGATGGAGGGACACATGCTCTCATCAGGGCCAAGAACTAATCCTTGGTTACAAGAGGCCACAGGACGAGTGATTGAAAGCGGCGATATGATTGCTTTTGATACTGACCTTATTGGCCCCAGAGGTTATATGGCAGATATCTCTAGGTCTTGGATTTGTGGTGGCGGTACTGGCACGCAAGCCCAAAGAGATGCTTACCAACATGCTTTCGATGAGGTGCATTTCAATATTGATATTATCAAGCCAGGAATGCAGTTTTCTGAATTGGTTGAGAGGGCGTTTAAACGCAAAAAAATCTACCAGCATAATCACTATGTTTGCGTCTATCACGGCGCGGGTCTTTCCGATGAATATCCCAAGATTTATTATCACGATGATTGGGCTAGAGATGGCTATGACGGCGTTGTAGAGCCAAATACAGTCTTATGTGTTGAGAGCTACTCCGGCGCATTAGGCGGTGATGTCGGTGTTAAACTCGAGCAAATGGTGTTGGTCAATGAGGCTGGCGTCGAGGTTTTAAGTCATTACCCATTCGAAGATAGTTTAATTCAATAATAATTGAATTAAACTAAAAATATCCTTTAGCATATTCAATTGAGTCTATAATATTATTGATTGAATATAACTAAACATGTTTTGGTTTTATTTTATCAGCTAATGTTAAGTAAATAGCTGTAAATACAAGGCATTGTGAGGTTAGTAACTAATAATATGGGTCTAGCGATGATAGAAACTATAAATGAATTCACTACGGCGTTTCACCAGATGCATGTTGATGCGGGTGCAAAAATGGTGCCCTTTGCAGGCTATGACATGCCTGTTAGCTACCCACTGGGGGTAAAGAAAGAGCATATTCACACGCGTGAAAAAGCAGGACTTTTTGATGTTTCGCATATGGGGCAGGTTAAGTTAATCGGAAAAAATGCAAAAAAAGCACTTGAGAGTTTGGTACCTGTTGATATTATTGATTTAACACTGATGAAGCAACGTTATGCATTATTCACTAATGAGAATGGTGGTGTACTGGATGATTTAATGGTCACAAATATTGGCAATGACAGCTTGATGTTGGTGGTTAATGCGGGCTGCAAACAAGCTGATTTTGCTCATTTACAGAATTCAATTGGTAGTGACTGTGTAGTCAAAGTGATGGAAGATTATGCGCTTTTGGCTTTACAAGGGCCGCAAGCTGGCGGGGTGTTGGCAGCATTGGCACCGGAGTCATGTGAAATGACTTTTATGACTGCTAAGGTCTTGATTATTAATGGTATTGAATGTCTAGTGACGCGATCGGGCTATAGCGGTGAAGATGGATTCGAGATTTCTGTGCACAATAATCAAGCACAACAATTGGCAAAATGTCTTTTGATGCATGAGGCGGTTGAGTGGATTGGCCTTGGCGCTAGAGATTCGTTGCGCTTAGAGGCGGGTTTGTCGCTTTATGGGCATGAATTGGATACAGAACACAGTCCTGTGGAATCTTCGCTTGTATGGGCCTTGTCAAAAGCAAGAAGATCTGACGGTGCCCGTGCAGGTGGTTACCCTGGTGCTGACGTCATTATGGATCACATTGAAAATGGTGTTGCACAAAAAATTGTTGGCCTTCAGCCTGAAGGCAGAGCACCTGTTCGTGACGGTGTGATGATTGTTGACGAGCAAGATAACAATGTTGGCAAAGTGACCAGTGGTGGTTTTGGACCCACAACAGGAAAACCCATTGTCATCGCTAGAATTAGTACAGAGCTAAGCGATGGCACAAAAAAATTGTTCGCCATTGTGCGTGATAAGAAAATCGCAGTTGAGGTAGTCAAACTGCCATTTGTAAAACAAAATTATTACCGTGGCTAATCGCCATCAAAGGAGATGATATGACAATTAAATATTCAGAAGACCATGAATGGGTTGAGCTAGCAGAAGACGATTTGGTTACTATTGGCATTACAGACTTTGCCCAAGAGCAGCTTGGGGATTTAGTGTTTATTGAACTACCCGAAGTGGGTGACGAAGTCAGTCAGGGTGACAATATTTGCGTTATCGAATCTGTGAAGGCAGCTTCAGATTTGATAGCACCAGTTTCTGGTGAAGTCGTGGCAGTGAATGAGCGACTTAATGACGAGCCAGAATTAGCTTCCGAAGATCCTACAGGCGAAGGCTGGTTTGTCAAAATGAAACTTTCTGATGTCAGTGAGTTGGACGATTTGATGGATGAAGCAGCATATCAAGAATTTAGCGAAGAATAAAGAGAGAGAAAAATGAGCAAAAAGATTGAAGACCTATTAAATAATGACGTTTTTGCCGATAGGCATATTGGCTCTTCAGCGTCCCAAAGGCAATATATGCTTGATTTTTTGGGTGTCAGTGATATGGAGTGTTTGTTAGATCAAGTTGTTCCTAGCAATATTCGTCGCCAATCGGAGATGAAAATTGACGAGGGTCTTTCGGAATTGGCAGCTCTTAAAAAACTAAGAAATTTAGCGAGAGAAAATAAGCGTCTTAAATCTTATATTGGTCAGGGTTATTACAACACCATCACACCGCCAGTTATCCAGCGTAATATTTTGGAAAATCCTGCATGGTATACGGCTTATACACCTTATCAACCTGAAATTTCACAGGGCCGTTTGGAGGCGATGATCAATTTTCAGACGATGGTTGCAGACTTGACCGGTTTACCGCTTGCCAATGCCTCAATGCTAGATGAAGCAACAGCATGTGCTGAGGCGATGAGTTTTTGTAAAAGAGTCAGTAAGTCTAAAAGCAACACTTTTTTTGTTGCAAATGATTGTCACCCAAGGAATATTGAGTTGGTTCAAACTAGGGCCAAGCCGCTGAACATTGAAATTATTGTCGGTGATCCAATGAGCGACCTTGAATCACTTGATGTATTTGGTGTCCTGCTCCAGTATCCAAATACTTATGGTGGCTATGCTGATTACTCTAAGATGATTGAAGCCGTTCACAACAAAAAAGCATTGGTTGCGGTGAGTGCTGATTTACTGGCATTGACACTATTAAAGCCACCAGGTGAAATGGGCGCCGATATTGCTATTGGCAACACCCAAAGATTTGGCGTGCCACTTGGTTATGGCGGTCCACATGCGGCTTATATGTCCACTCGAGACGAACATAAGAGAGCCTTGCCGGGTCGAATTATTGGTTTGTCCATCGATGCTAATGGCAATCCAGCTTATCGTTTGGCTTTGCAAACACGTGAGCAGCATATTCGTCGAGAAAAGGCGACCAGTAATATTTGCACTGCACAGGCACTATTAGCTATTATGGCTGGTATGTATGCTGTTTATAACGGCGCTGACGGTCTAATCAAAGTAGCTCAAAGAGTGTTTCGATATACAGCAGTTTTTGCCGATGGTCTTAAGCAGTTGGGTCTCAATGTTACTAATGAGAGATTTTTCGACACAGTAACGATTGCACTCGACGACTCAAGTGTGGTTATCGAATCTGCTGAAGCCGCCGGCTTTAACATTAATCTTATTTCCGATAAATTAGTGTCGGTAGCTTTTGATGAATTATCTACTCCAGAAGATATTGAAGCTTTATGGGGGGTGTTTAATCAAAAATCTGATCTCAGTGCACAGAGTGTGTTTGAGAAAAATAAGAGCGAGATTGACAAAAACCTAGCAAGAACATCATCTTTCCTAACGCATAAAGTATTCACCTCTCATCACTCGGAAACTCAAATGATGCGTTATCTACGTCATCTAGCGGATAAAGATTTAGCACTCGATCGCACAATGATTCCTTTGGGCTCATGCACGATGAAGCTTAATGCGGCTGCTGAGTTAATTCCAATTTCTTGGCCGGAATTCTCACAAATTCACCCGTATGTACCCCTGGATCAAGTGCCGGGTTATCATAAAATGATTGATGAGCTAGAGCAAATGTTGTGCCAAGCAACTGGTTATGACGCTGTTTCATTGCAGCCCAACTCTGGCGCTCAAGGTGAATACGCGGGTCTATTGGCTATCAGTGCATATCACCGTTCTCGTGGAGATGATGAACGCAATATTTGTCTTATTCCAGCCTCCGCGCACGGCACAAACCCAGCCTCTGCACAAATGGCAGGGATGAAAGTTGTGGTTGTGAAGACGGCACAAAACGGTAATATTGATTTGCTTGATTTGACGCAAAAATGCGAACAGCATAGCGAAAATATAGCCGCCATTATGATTACTTACCCATCGACACACGGTATTTTCGAGCCAGAGGTTCGAGAAGTGTGTGAGATGATTCACGAAGCGGGTGGTCAAGTTTATATTGATGGTGCCAACATGAACGCTATGGTTGGTGTTGCAGCGCCTGGTGAGTTTGGCGGTGATGTGTCGCACCTTAATTTGCACAAAACCTTTGCTATTCCTCACGGTGGTGGCGGTCCGGGCGTTGGCCCAATTGGTGTTAAACAACATTTGGCTGAGTTTTTGCCAACAACGCCTGTTAAAAAGACAACGACAGGCAGTGTCTCTGGCGCCCCATGGGGTTCGGCGAGTATTCTGCCAATTAGCTGGATGTATATTGCCATGTTGGGCAAAGAGGGCTTATATGACGTCACTACCAATGCTATTCTAAATGGCAACTACATCGCAACACGTTTGGCTGAATACTATCCTATTCTTTATACTGGGGAAAATGGCAGAGTTGCCCACGAGTGCATTGTCGATCTTCGCCCTATTAAGGACGAGGTTGGTATTAGTGTTGATGACATTGCTAAGCGCTTAATCGATTATGGTTTTCATGCGCCAACGATGTCCTTTCCTGTGCCAGGTACGCTTATGATAGAACCGACAGAATCAGAGTCATTGGAGGAGTTAGATCGCTTTTGTGATGCCATGATTGGCATTAGACAGGAGATCAAACGCATTGAAGTAGGCGAGTGGCCTGTGGATGATAATCCACTAATTAATGCTCCCCATACGATAGAACTGGTAACATCTTCTACCTGGAGTTGTTCTTACTCGAGAGAAGACGCGGCTTATCCAGTAAGGAGTTTGCAAAAAGGCAAGTACTGGCCGCCTGTTGCCCGAGTTGACAATGTTTACGGTGATAAGAATTTAATTTGTTCATGCCCGAGTTTGGATTCGTATACATAAGTTAGATTCGTAACAATAGGATTAGTATGAAGTCAGTTGTCATAAGTGTACTGGGTGATGATAAACCTGGCTTGATAGATGGCCTATCTAGTATCGTTGATTTGCACAAGGGTGACTGGGTCGAAAGCAGAATGTCGAAAATTGAAGGCAAGTTTGCCGGCATCCTTAGAATTAATGTGCCTGACGACTGCTTGAGGGCTCTTGTAGAGGGCTTGGACAGCGCTGATTTGGGGCTAGCTATTGCTTGTGAAGAAGTGCGACCACCTGCTAGCCTTTCTAGATTCAAGAGTTACAATATTGAGCTTATTGGTAATAACCACGGTGGCATTATCAGGCAGTTGTCCCATGTTCTAGCCAATCTGGGTGCCAATCTAGAAGAAATGCAAACCGAAGTCTTCGATGGCTCTATGTCGGGTGAAAAACTTTTCAAGGCGAAGATTCACTTACAGCTTCCTGTTGGAGTGAATGAAGACTTCGTTAGAGCCAAATTAGAGCAAATTGCTAACGAGATGATGGTTGAAATCTACAGCTACGAAGACTGAACCTTTCACACTCCCTCAGCAGTAAAAAATCAAAAAAATTAGTGGACGACTGGTGCGTGTTGTTTGCGTGTGGCCAAACCTTGGATGGTAATAGCGCTGAGCATAATCAAACCACCAATCAGAGTATTTAAGTCTGGCACTTCATTAATACCGATGATTGGCAACCAAGCCCAAAAAATACCAACCACCACCTCTAGAAGTGAAAGCAAAACAAGCTCTGCAGCGGGCAAGTATTTAGCACCAAGCCCATATAAAACTAGACCTGCACCAACAATCGTGCCATGAACGACACTTAATTTAATATTTATTGCTGGCATTGTAAAGGTTAAATCGTCACTAGCCAGTACCAAAACACAAGTCACTACAATCCCCATAAGGCCAGAAAGAGCAGGGGTTAATAATTTTGGTGTTTCTGGATTGTGACGAATTGTTATTGTGTACATGGCAAAACAAAACGCGGCAAACATGCCGTATAGGGCGCCAATAATTGTATTGGAGCTTTCTACGTTCCAAACCATGACAACAACACCAAAAATAACAATAAACATATTGGCGATGGTGGTTCGACTGAGTTTCTCTGAAAGCAATAGATAGCCAAATATTGCAGAAAAAAGGGGCGCAAGTGCAAGCATAAGTAAAGTGATTGCCACTGTTGTTATGGTTAACGAATAGATAAAGCCAAACATGCTCAGCATAAGTAGTAGGGCACCAGAAACAGCCCAACGGTCAATGCGCTTAAAGTTGGCAAAAAATTCCCGTCTATCACGCAGTAATATATAAAGTGTTATTGTTGCACAAATAGCAAAACCTCGATAAAAAAGGTAAGGGATTTTATAGTTTTCTGCATCCTCCATAAGGCGCACAATGGGGGCGCCGAAACTCCAAACAATGCCAGTTGCGCAAACAAGTGTGAAGCCTAGTAAGTATTTGTTTTTCATAATCAACATCTATTGGTTTGTGAGTATTTCAACTTTAAGGCGTGGCTGTTGCATGCGGCTTGCGCGCCTTTAGGCCTTGCAAAATTAGAGCGCCTAATATAAAGACACCACCAATTAGAGTATTTCTTTCAGGCGTCTCGTTAATGCCAATAAAGGGCACCCACACCCAAAAAATACCAAAAACTATATCACCAAGAGAAAGCATAACGAGTTCTGCTGTCGGCAAATACTTTGCTCCTAGAACGTAAAGTATTATTCCCACACTGCCAAAAACTCCATGAAACAAACTTAGCTGGATATTTTTTACAGGCATGATGAAAGAGTCGCCGTAATAAAGCAAAATCATTGTGCAAAAAATAGCGGTAATAATCATTGATAAAGCAGGTGTTAAAAGCTTGGGAGTATCTGGGTTATATCGCAGGGTAATAGTAAAAAGGGAAAAACCCAATGCAACTAAAAAACCAAGAAAAGCACCTAGTGCAATATTTTCATCGACCGCACCAATGACCATGATAAGGACGCCAACGATTACCAGTGTGGTGTTCATTATTGTAGTGCGACTCAGCATTTCACCCAATAAAAAATAGCCTAAAATGCCGGACAATAAGGGCGCAGTAGCAAACATCAACATAGGCACAGCAACACTGGTTATGGTGAGAGCATATATCCAGCCAATTGATGAAAGTGCAAGACACAATGCTCCCAGCAAGGTAAAGCGATTAATACGTTTCATATTTTTAAGAACATTGCGCCTATCTCGGTAGAGGATATAAAGCAGTATTATTGGGACAGCCGCAAACATACGAGAAATTAGATACTGATAGCGATAGAGCTCCACATGGTCTAAAGAGCGTATTATTGGCGCACCAAAGCTCCACATCAGTCCCGCGCAGCAAACCAGAACAAAGCCCAATAAATGTTGATTTTGCATTTTGATTTCCTTAATAGTACCATCAAATTAGACAGTAATAATATCGCGCATTTTGTTCCTTAGTTAATTAGCTGTCCAATGATATTTTTTCACCTGAGTTATCGATATTTTCGATTTAAGAGAACATATATTAAGTGCACTATTAATTTTTTTCCATACTTGTAATTTATATATATAATATGTATATAAATTGTATACGTTATTACTTTAAATAATATTATTATGAGCGAAACACTCACTGAAAAGAATAAGAAATGGCAATTTTGGATTGATCGAGGGGGTACTTTTACCGATGTCATTGCAAAAACCCCACAAGGGGCGTTGCGCACGCATAAATTATTGTCTGAAAATCCTACCCAATACACAGATGCAGCTATTCAAGGTATCCGTGACTTGCTTGGCTTGGAGGCAGGTGAGACAATTCCAATGGATGCAATTGATTCAATCAAAATGGGTACAACAGTGGCTACCAACGCCCTATTGGAGCGCCAAGGCGAGAGGACTTTATTAGCAATTACGCAAGGCTTGGGTGATATTTTGCGCATTGGTTATCAGCAACGCCCCAAATTATTTGCCCTTGATATTCAGCTTCCAGATATTTTGTATAGTAACGTTATCGAGATTGAAGAGCGCATGAGCGCCCAAGGTGAGTGCATTAAGCCACTTGATATCGCAAAAACCAAAAAACAACTGCAAGAAGCGTTTGATCAAGGATACCGCGCTATCGCCATTGTACTATTACATGGCTATCGCTATCACGAAAACGAAAGCACAATCAAAAATATAGCACAGGGAATGGGCTTTGAGCAAATTTCCCTCAGTCATGAAGTTAGCCCGCTAATGAAAATTGTGCCTCGAGGTGATACCACGGTTGTCGATGCTTACTTGTCTCCTATTTTGCGTCGCTATGTCAATCAGGTGGAAACTGCGCTGGGCGCCCAGAGTGAAAAAACAAACAAACTGATGTTTATGCAATCTAGCGGTGGCTTGACCGATGCTCGGTTTTTCCAAGGCAAGGATGCAATCCTCTCAGGTCCAGCCGGTGGCGTAGTTGGCATGGTTAAAACATCTGAACAAGCTGGATTTAAGAAACTCATCGGCTTTGATATGGGAGGCACCTCTACAGACGTGTCACATTACGCTGGGGAATATGAACGCACGCTTGAGACGCAGGTTGCCGGTGTGCGTGTGCGTGCACCAATGATGTTAATTCACACGGTTGCAGCAGGCGGAGGCTCTATTATTCACTTTGATGGCGCGCGCTATCGAGTGGGCCCCGATTCAGCAGGTGCCAACCCTGGCCCTGCTTGTTATCGAAATGGCGGGCCGCTAACGATTACCGATTGCAATGTCATGCTAGGCAAGCTAAACCCTGAGTTTTTCCCCAAGGTGTTTGGGGGAAATGCCGATCAAAGCCTAGATGTGCAAATCGTTAAAGAAAAATTCACCCATTTGGCCGAACAAATTACAACTGCAACCGGTAAAGCTATAAATCCTTTTGAAGTGGCTGAGGGGTTTTTATTGATTGCGGTTGAATCCATGGCCAATGCGATTAAAAAGATTTCGGTTGAGCGAGGCTATGATGTTAGTGAATATACGCTTTCTTGTTTTGGTGGTGCTGGCGCGCAACACGCGTGCTTAGTGGCCGATGCTTTGGGCATGAAACGCATTCATCTTCACCCTTTTGCTGGTGTATTGTCGGCCTATGGCATGGGACTTGCGGATATCCGTACAATTAACGACTTGGCAATCGAATCTGAGCTTAACGAAGCACTTATTCAATCATTCGAGCGGAGATTCGACCAGCTAAAGACAAAAGGGCGTGGAGAGTTACTTGCCCAAGGCTTAGATGTAAACAGCATTAGTTATCGGTCTCGGGTGTTTGTTCGCTATCAAGGATCAGACAGTGCATTGGCGATTAATTTTGCCCCTCTTGCACAACTGAAAGCCGATTTTGAAAAGCGCCATAAAGCGCGCTTTAGTTTTATTTCGCCTGAAAAAGCATTAATCATTGAGTCTATCCAAGTAGAAGTTATTTGCGAAAATCAGCAAAGCCAATCTGCAGAGGTTCGAGTGAGCCCGAAAAACACAGAAACAACAGCACTACTTGAGGTGGTGATGAGTGGTAAGTCACAGCAAGTTGCTTTTTATCAACGCGATGCAATCGCCACCAATGATCTGATTAATGGTCCTGCAGTAATCATTGAGCCCACATCCACGATCGTCCTTGAGCCCGGCTGGCAGGGCCGCATAAGTGATAACAACGATCTTATCCTTGAGCGCTTTGAGGTGCTCAAAAGAGACTATGCCATTGGCACCGAGGTTGATCCAATTATGCTGGAGGTTTTTAATAATATATTTATGAGTGTTGCGGAGCAAATGGGTACGGTACTTGAAAATACCGCATCATCAGTCAATATTAAAGAGCGCTTGGATTTTTCCTGCGCATTGTTTTCACCTGCGGGAGAACTTGTTGCTAATGCGCCCCATGTGCCGGTGCATTTGGGATCAATGAGTGAATCAATCAAAACAATCATTCGCGAGAACAGAGAGACAATGTCTTCTGGTGATGCATTCTTAATAAATGCGCCATACAATGGTGGCACGCATCTGCCGGATATCACCTTAATAAAGCCTGTGTATGACGCACAAAACAAGAAGGTAATCTTTTATGTGGCAAGCCGAGGCCATCATGCTGATATTGGTGGTACCGTTCCTGGATCTTCGCCTGCAGATTCTAAACACATCAGCGAAGAAGGTGTGTTAATTGATAACTTTACATTAGTTTCTGAAGGGGTGTTTCAAGAACAGGCAGTCTATGATTTATTTGCCTCAGGCGATTATCCGGCGCGTAATATTGCGCAAAATATTGCCGATTTGAAAGCCCAAGTTGCCGCCGCAGAAAAAGGCGCACATGAATTGTTAAAAGTTGTCGACCATTACTCGCTTGAAGTGGTGCATGCCTACATGCAGCACGTGCAAGATAACGCAGAAGAGTCAGTAAGGCGCGTTTTGGATGTGCTTAGCGATTCTCACTATACATACAAAATGGATGATGGTAATCAAATCTCTGTTACTATCAAAATCGATAAAGATAATCGTGAAGCGAGTATTGATTTCACTGGTACCAGTGCCCAGCATCCGGGTAATTACAATGCGCCGAGTGCTATTTGTTACGCTGCTGTACTTTATGTTTTTCGTTGCATGGTTGATGATGATATTCCACTTAATGCTGGGTGTTTTAAGCCACTTAAACTCATTATTCCTAAAGGCAGTATGATTAACCCAGCCTATCCAGCAGCAGTGGTTGCTGGTAACACCGAAACCTCACAGGTAATTGTTGATGCACTATTTGGAGCCTTAGGGGTGGTTGCTGCGTCTCAAGGTACAATGAATAACTACATTTGGGGTAATGACAAAGTGCAGAATTATGAAACGATTTGCGGAGGCTCGGGCGCCAGTGAAAAACAGGCTGGGTGCAGTGCGGTACACACCCACATGACGAACACCCGACTGACCGACACCGAGGTATTGGAGTGGCGTTTTCCCGTTCGTTTAGAATCGTTTTCTATACGCCAGCAATCTGGTGGCGCTGGGCGGAATAAGGGCGGCGAAGGTGTTGATAGGCGGATGCGATTTTTAGAACCAATGATGGTTAATATCATTGCAGGGCATCGCATTGTGCCTCCGTATGGCTTAAACGGTGGAAAAAGCGGCTCTGTTGGCGAAAATTATGTAATACACGCTGATGGCAGGCGTACAGATTTAGGCACTAAGGGACAGATTGAAGTTGATAAAAATGATATATTTGTACTCAAAACCCCAGGTGGTGGAGGTTTTGGGGAAATAAAAAACTAAAGAGGAAATACGGGTGAGCGTTCATTTTACAAAAAAAGAATTTAACAGTCGCCAATCAAAAGCAATTGCTGCACTCAATGAACGTAGTCTCGATGGTTTATTAATGTTTCGCCAAGAGAGTATGTACTACCTCAGTGGCTATGACAGTTTCGGTTATGCCATGTTTCAATGTCTTTATCTGGGTTCAGATGGGCGGATGGTGCTACTTACTCGTGCGCCCGACCTCGCCCAAGCAGAGCTTACCTCTATACTTGATGACATTCGCATTTGGAAAGACGTAGCCGGAATGAACCCTGCACAGAACCTAAAACAACTATTAAAAGAACTTGGTTGTGAAAACAAAAATCTAGGTATTGAGTACGATAGCGTTGGTTTGACAGCCCACAATTACCGCTTATTAGACAGCGCTTTGGCTGGTTTTTGTAAGCTCAGTGATGCCTCTGATCTGGTCAACAAGTTACGCTATATTAAAAGTGAGAAAGAGCTTGAATACACCCGCACAGCTGCAGCCCTTGCCGACGATGCCTATGATGCTGGCATTCAATTAACAAAAGCAGGTGCGTTTGAGGGAGATATACTGGCCGCTATGCAAGGCGCGGTTTTTAAAGGCGGTGGCACTTATGCTGGCAATGAGTTTATTATCGGTTCGGGCGAACATGCATTGCTGTGCCGTTATCACGCCGGTCCACGTCATCTCGATAAAGTCGATCAAATGACATTGGAGTGGGCGGGTTGTTATCGCCGCTACCACGCCGCGATGATGCGCACTGTACTTGTCGGCGAGGCTAGGCCAGAACACCACCAAATGCACGCAGTGGCTACCGATGCACTACTCGCCTGTGAAGAGAAATTAAAACCCGGCAACACTCTGGGTGATGTTTTTGCTGCCCACGCCAATGTGATGGATTCTAGCGGATTAAAAGAGCATCGTTTAAATGCTTGTGGTTATACTATGGGTTGTGCCTACGCACCGATTTGGGTTGATTATCCAATGATTTATAAAAATAACCCAATGGTGATTGAAGAAAATATGGTGTTCTTTCTGCACATGATTTTGATGAACAGAGATAATCGTCTGGCAATGTGCCCCGGGCATTCTGTTGTTATAGGCTCAGGAGGCGCTGAACGACTTAGCCGCACATCACTTAATTTGGAGATTAAATAAGTCATGGCCTTACAAGATAACGCTATTGTTTCATCAGCGCACCTTGCACAAGGTTCAGGTGCTGTACTCTCAGAAGTGGAATACGGGATCATCGTTGCTAATAATGCCATGCAACGTTGGATTGTTCGTTGTATGGTAGCTTCTGGGGGACCAGAAGAGCTTACCTATACAGATGTCCTTGTGTTGCATAATGTTTACCATCGAAGCCGAGCCAAGCGCCTAGCAGATATTTGTTTCACCCTTAATATTGAAGATACTCACACCGTTGCTTACGCTCTAAGAAAACTCAATAAATTAAACCTAGTTAAAACAGAAAAACGCGGTAAAGAAAGTTTTTACCAAGTAGGCAAAGAGGGAAAAAAAATCTGTGAAAAATACGCTGACATTCGACAACAGTGTTTATTGAATGCGCTGGGAGATTTGGGCGTTGATGACCAACCACTACACGAGCTGGCACGATTATTGCGAACGCTTTCCGGTCTTTACGATCAAGCTGGGAGGGCAGCAACTTCATTGTAATGACAATCAATTACTAACACTGTGAAATATCATCCACAAAACTCTGAGCCACTTGACGTAGCTGAACGTTTAGGTAAACAACAAGTAGTCTGTTATCCTGTTGATAGTCTTCCTTCAGCGGATATGGAGTGTTATCAAAAGGCAAGAGAAAATCTAACTCTAGTTGATGAAACTATCATTCCGCCAAGGCAGGCAAAAACTTTTTCTGTTCCAGCCGGTCATTTTTTCCGCATTGTTAGTATTGAAGGTCCACAAGTGGGTGATTTAAACCTGTGGCATAAAAACAATCTGAATGAGCGCTTTTATAGTGGCAAAACTCGTGCACTGCACGGCACCCATGTCAGCACTAGTGATCGCCTTTGGAGTAGTTTTCCCTATCTTCGACCAATGGCCACCGTAACCTTTGATACCTTGGACTGGTATGGTTGGGATGAGGATGGTGGTAGTGTCCACGATGTTATTGGCACACGCTGCGATCCGTATATTCATATGGTTCTAAACAACTATAATTATCATTTTTGCTGTCATTCGAATTTATGTAGAGCACTCGCTTCGTATGAAAAAAAATCCATTGATAAAATTGAACATTTAATCCATGATGTCTTGAATGTTTTTATGTGTACTGGCTTTACTAAGGATACTCACCAATATTTTATGAAAGCAAGCCCTGTTCGCCCAAGCGACTTTATAGAGTTCTTTGCCGAGATTGACTTATTAGGCGCCCTCTCCGCTTGCCCAGGAGGAGATTGCAGCAGCAGCCACTCGAGTGATGCAGCTGTATGCTATCCTCTTAAAGTTGAAATTTACAAGCCACATCAAGAAGCACTAATCGACTGGTCGTCGCCAGAAGTCAATAGCTATTCAGGTGAGCACGGTATCAAATGAGTTCTTCTAAAGAAGAAGGTGCAACGAAAGTGAAAGGAAATACCCCTAAAACAAGCTATTATGATTATATTATTATTGGCGCTGGCGCAGCGGGCTGTGTGTTAGCCAACCGATTAAGTGAAAACCCAGAAAATAGTGTCTGCTTAATCGAAGCGGGCGGTAGTGACAAGAGTCCATGGATTCAAATACCTGCCGGTATTTTTGGGCTTTATGGCAATAAAAAATACGATTATGCTTATAAAAGCGTGTCGCAGAAGCATTTGAACAACCGCACGATAACGATTAATCGTGGTAAATGTTTGGGCGGTTCCACTGCCATTAATTCCATGGTTTACATCAGGGGCAGTAATGAAGACTATGACCATTGGGCCGATCTTGGCTGTGAAGGCTGGTCTTATGAAGATGTTTTACCTATCTTTAAAGACCTAGAAAACGACCAAACTGGCGGCGATGCCAACTTTCACGGTGTTGAGGGTGAGTTATCGGTTGTCAACCCACAAGATGTTAACGAGGCATCCAAGCGCTTTGTACGCGCAGGCGCTGAAGCAGGCTTGTCAGAAAATTCTGACTTTAATGCCGGCTCACAACTGGGTTTGGGAATTTATAAAGTCAAGCAAGCTAGAGGTAAACGAGTCAGTGCTTATTCGGCCTTTATAAAACCCATTAAAAGAAGACAAAATCTTAGAGTACTTAGTAATACAAAAGTACTATCCATTGATATCGATGGGGGTGTTGCCAAAGGTGTGAACATTAAAATCGATACTTTTGATTACAAAATAACTTGTCGTGAGGAGGTTGTACTTTGTGCGGGCGCCATTGATTCTCCCAGATTATTGTTAAGCTCAGGTATTGGTAATAAACAAGAGCTTGATGAATTAGGTATTGAGTGCAAGCAAAATCTCATCGGCGTTGGCGAGAATCTACAAGACCACCTAGATGCCATGGTAACAGTCAGATCCACGGTGCCAGAATCCATTGGCATCTCTTGGCGAACACTATTGAATCATGTTGTTCCATCACCTTTTCAGTATTACTTGCAAAAAATGGGTTGGTGGACGACCAATTATGTTGAAGCGGGTGGTTTTGCCCAAACCAAATATGCAAGCGGTAATGCACCCGATATTCAGTTTCACTTTACCCCCATTTTTAGAAGCCATCGAGGCAAGAAATTTGAGTTTGGACACGGCTATTCGTTGTTTACCTGTCTGTTACAACCCCAAAGCGTGGGCAGTGTTAAATTAACCAGAGAAGGCTCACAATTAAAACTTCGGATAGACCATAATTTTCTAGCATCTTCACAAGACGAGCTTGTCATGATTGAGGCCATAAAAAAAGCCAGAGAGGTTTTTGCTTCAGCCGAGTTTGATTCTGTTCGCGGTAATGAGATGGCGCCAGGAGGCAATGTGCAAAGCGATGAGCAAATATTGGAATACTTGCGCGCTACGACGAGTACTGTTTTTCACCCTGTAGGCACTTGCAAGATGGGTAACGACGACTTAGCAGTTGTCTCACCTAAAGACTTGAAAGTCAAAGGCATGAGAAATTTACGTGTTATTGACGCTTCAATTATGCCAAGCATTATCAGAGGCAATACTGCCGCCGCAACGATGATGATTGGCGAAAAAGGCGCACGGATGATATTGGCTAATCAGCAGTCTAAACAAGAAGAAACTTAATGAAATAATTTGAATTAAAGATAATTAAATCTTTTTTTTATTTTGTTAAAGAAAAAACTTGCTATCTATCCAAAACTTGATTAATATCCGCTTTTTTTGACCAACTGGGAAAGGTTATGAACATGCCAAGAACAAAATTCATTCCAAACGGTGACAAGATCGTTCACACGTTTAGTGATGCTGAGTATAAAAATAGACAAGAGCGCTTAAGGCAGCATATGGCTGCAAATAATATTGAAGCAGTCATTTTTACTTCTATTCATGGTATTAACTATTACAGTGATTTTCTTTACTGCTCATTCGGCCGTCCTTATGCATTGGTTGTTACTCAAGACAAGGCAACGACTGTCACAGCTAACATTGATGGTGGACAGCCATATCGCCGTACTTTTGGTGAAAATCTGGTTTATACCGACTGGCAAAAAGATAGCTTTTTTTACGCCCTACAAACACTGGTTGCAAACAAGGGAAAAATTGGTATTGAGCACGATCACATCACCATGGAGCGCCTAAACAAATTGCAAGATGCTTTTGATAAAGCACAACTTATCGATGTTTCTGTTGATTGTATGAATATGCGATCAATTAAGTCTGACGAAGAAATTGCCCATATTATTCATGGCGCTAATATTTGTGATATTGGTGGTGCTGCATTGGTCGAAGCCATTAAAGAGGGTGCACCGGAGCATGAAGTTGCGCTTCACTCTACACAGTCAATGATCAGAGAAACAGCAAAAAGGTTTCCAAATTCCGAACTGATGGATACTTGGACTTGGTTTCAATCAGGCATCAATACCGATGGCGCGCATAACCCAGTCACCACTCGACAAGTGCAAAAAGGCGACATTCTAAGTCTAAACTGCTTTTCAATGAATTCTGGTTATTACGTCGCCCTTGAGCGCACATTGTTTTTCGATCACGTTGATGATGCTTCGTTAAAGCTTTGGGAAGTGAATGTTAAGGTGCACGAAGAAGGCATGAAGCTCATCAAGCCTGGCGTGGCTTGTAAAGACATTTCGCTTGAGCTTAATAAGATATTTGAAGAATATGGTTTGCTTGAGTCTCGCACTTTTGGTTATGGCCACTCGTTTGGTGTTCTATCACACTACTACGGCCGTGAAGCTGGCGTGGAGTTACGCGAGGACATCGACACCGTTTTGCAAAAGAACATGGTAGTCTCTATGGAGCCGATGATTATGATCCCAGAAGGGCAACCAGGTGCGGGCGGATATCGTGAGCATGACGTGATGGTAATCACTGAAGATGACGCCTATGATATCACTGAGTTTCCGTACGGTCCCGAGCACAATATCATCACTGATTAACTGCATGGTTTATTTCGATTTTATCAATTGAATAATGTCATCGTACTACTGAAGCTTCACTGATAAAATTCGCAATTTTTACAGCTGCTTGAACTCAATTAATTGAGCTGCTGTTCAAGAGTTGGTTTGTAACGCTTATAAAGGCACCTCAAAAGAGGTACTGATGTTGTTAGGCTGCTACAATGATGTTTTGTTCGTGTTGTCTTGTAGAGTGAATATGAGTTCAATAAATTTTCCAAATATTGATCATGAAAATTTGCCAAAGTGGGAAGGAGACTTAGCACCCCTTGAGTGTATAGAGGTCATAGAAGAAACACATAACGTCAAGAGCTTTAGGTTTAAATCAAAAAAAGATGCTTGGTTTCAATTTTTGCCAGGTCAGCACACTACACTTTTTTTGAATATTAATGGCACGGATGTGATGCGCACCTACACTATTGCCTCCAGCCCAACTAGACCCCACACCATCACCATTACTTCAAAGCGCATGGATGGTGGTATTGTGACCAATTGGATGCACGACAACCTCAAAGTGGGTGATTGTATCGATGCACTCAATATTGGTGGCTCTTTCAGTGTGGCCCTTGACAAACCTAGACGCAAAGTCTTACTGATGTCGGGTGGGAGTGGTATTACGCCAATGCTGTCGATGACACGTTACTTTGTTGACTTGGCAATTGATGTCGATATTGTTTTTGTTTATAATGCACAAACGCCCGAAGATTTAATTGGCAAATACGAATTGGATTATTATGCTCACCACCAAACTAATTTTGATTTACATTATGTTTGTGATAAAGCGGATTCGAGTTGGCAGGGTGAAAGTGGTTTTTTAGATTCAAAAATGTTGACTCGTTTGGTGCCAGACTTTCTTGAGAGAGAGGTGTATTGTTGTGGCCCCGAGGCTTATATGGTGAATGCTCAAGACCTACTTGACAAAGGTGGCTTTGATATGAGTTGTTACCACCAAGAGAGTTTTGATATTGAAAGCTCAACAGCGCAACAAAATATGGCTGAGCCACATGAGGAGCCTTTAGATGTACCTGAATTTAGTGGCGAGGTTGTCGAGTACATCGTGACATTAAGTGAAACTGGCAAAACAATCCCTTGTCAAAGCAATACTACTATTTTGGATTCAATTCAAAAGCAAGGTATTGGTGTGCCATTTGCCTGTTCGATGGGTATGTGCGGTACGTGCAGAGCGAAAATGACCAAGGGTACGGTTGACATGGATGCTCAGGGCGGACTATTGAAATCCCACGAGGAAGAGGGATACATTCTAACCTGTTGCTCACACCCTACAAGCGATGTAGTGCTTGATTTATAGAATTTTAGATAGAGTTATATTATGCAAAAAAAATATTCTTGGTATTCGTTATTAAAAGCAGGCTTAAGCGGCCAAGACTGGGATCAGGCGATTCCATTAGTCGAACCTAAGTCGAAATACGACGTCATTATTGTTGGCGGTGGTGGTCATGGTTTGGCCACGGCTTATTATTTGGCAAAAGAGTGTGGCATTACTAATATTGCTGTTCTCGAAAAAGGCTATATTGGTGGTGGTAATACCGCCAGAAATACCACCATCATACGCTCGAATTATTTAAGAGACGAGGCTTCAAGCCTGTACGAACACGCAATGAAATTGTGGGAAGGTATAAGTGAAGATTTAAACTTTAACGTGATGTTTTCGCAGCGCGGTGTTTACAACCTGGGTCATACATTGCAGGATATGCGCGATATCGAGCGTCGAGTGAACGCCAATGTGCTAAACGGCATTGATGCTCAAGTGGTGACTGCTAAAGAAATTAAAGAACAAATTCCAATTATTAACACGTCGCAAAATGCCCGCTACCCTATTATGGGTTCTTCTTATCAGCCTCGTGGAGGTGTTGCGAGACACGACGGCGTTGCCTGGGGTTTTGCCAGAGCAGCCGCAATGCTAGGTGTGGATATTATTCAAGACTGCGAAGTTGTTGGAATCGAAGTTGAAGAGGGCCGTGTTAAAGGCGTTAAAACCACTCGTGGGGATATTATGGCGGATCGTATTGGCTGTGTCAGCGCGGGTCACTCCTCTGTTTTGGCAAAAATGGCTGGCCTAAGATTGCCAATCGAAAGCCATCCTTTGCAAGCCTTTGTATCTGAAGCAATGAAGCCAGTTTTACACACAGTTGTGATGTCAAATGCGGTTCACGGTTACATCTCTCAAAGCGATAAGGGCGATTTAGTTATTGGTGCGGGGATAGATGGCTACAGTTCGTATGCACAGCGTGGCGCTTCTCGAGTCATTGAGCATTCTGCAGCTGCAATATTAGAAATGTTCCCGATATTTTCACGTGTTCGTATGAACCGACAATGGGGCGGTATCGTTGACGTATGTCCAGATGCTTGTCCAATTATTAGCCCAACAAAAGTTCAGGGCTTGTACTTTAATTGCGGTTGGGGCACAGGCGGCTTTAAGGCAACACCTGGATCGGGTCACGTGTTTGCACATACGATTGCACAAGATAAGCAACACCCTCTAGCAGTACCATTCCATTTAGACCGTTTCACCACTGGCGCACTCATTGATGAGCATGGCGCTGCAGGTGTGGCACATTAATAAGGATAGATATTATGTTTTTAATTCATTGTCCATATTGCAACGAAGAAAGAGAGCAGGAAGAGTTTTCACCTGCAGGTGAGGCGTTTATTGCTCGCCCTGTGGAGCCTGAAGGTATTAGTGATGAGGCTTGGGCGGATTACGTTTTTTATCGTACAAACCATAAGGGCTATCATTGGGAGCAATGGGTACACAGCAACGGCTGTCGCAAGTACTTTATGGTTGAGCGCTCAACCATAACCCACGAAATTTTAAAAGTCGCTGCTTTTGGCGCGGATATTAGCGAGTAAGTATTATGAGAGTTGAGCAACTAACGAGCAATCAAATCGATCGTTCGAAACCACTTACTTTTATTTTTAATAATAAAAAGTATAAAGGTTTTGAAGGCGATACTTTGGCTTCAGCTTTAATTGCAAATGACGCACTGTTGTTTGCCAGAAGTTTTAAATATGGCCGCAAACGTGGTTTGATAGCGGCCGGTGTTGAAGAACCTAATGCATTGGTTTCTTTAGAAATGGGCGGGCGTTATACGCCTAATCTGAAAGCAACAGAAATTCCTCTTTATGATGGTCTTAGCGCTAAAAGTGCAACCAATCCGAACAGCTTTGATTTGCGTGCCTTTATCAAGCCGTTGCACCGCTTCATGCCGGCTGGTTTTTACTATAAGACATTTATTAAGCAAGCGGTTTGGGCAAAAGTAGAAGACAGTCTGCGAGCCCTCTCTGGCTTCTCTGAAGCGCCAACGGAAGAGGATGTTGATGTCTATGATCATGTTCACCATCACGCTGAAATACTCATTATTGGCGGCGGTGTGGCCGGTATGTCAGCAGCCTTGGAGGTGCTGAAAAGTTCAGATAATGAGCGTGTTATTTTGGTGGATGAGCGCTCTAGATTGGGTGGCGAGATATTTAATGAATTTTCCTCTGACGAGCAGTCTCTGAAGTGGTTTGAGGAAGCGGTTGCTGATTTGTGTGGTTTTGCTAAAGAGCAAAGAGATCGATTTATGATGCTAACTCGCGCTACGGCCTTCGCTTGGCACGATCAAAATTATGTTGAAGTACTAGAGACGCATGCTACGGGCGAGAGTTTATCTTCAGATGGCAGCCAAGTGAGAAAAACCCTTCATAAAATTCGCGCTAAAGAGGTGATTCTAGCAACAGGCGCTCACGAACGCCCAATGCTATTTGAGGCAAACGATTTGACCAATATTATGCTCAGTCAGTCGGTCAGAAGATACTTAAATGAATTTGGCGTTGTATCGGGCAAAAAAGTTGTTGTTTATGGCAACAATGATAGTATTTATCAAACGGCCAAAGACCTACACAGCAGCCGTATTGCTTGCACAGTGATTGACGTAAGATCTGCAGAGCCTTTAAATACACACGCGGAAAAGCTAAAACAAAGCGGTGTTAAAGTATTACAGGGTTATGCAATTGTTAAAGCATATGGTTCTGACAAGGTTGAGGGTATTGACATTGCTTTGGCAACACATCAAGGCACAAGCTGGGAAATTATCGGTGATAGCGAATCATTAAGTTGTGACTTATTGGTAACATCTGGTGGTTTTAATCCGGTTGTTCACCTAGATTGTCATACGGGAGCTAAGGCTACTTTTGACGAAACTTCGCAAGCATTTTTGCCGGAAAAAGAGCGTGCAAATCGTCAAACTTGCGGCGCTGTTAGCGGCGTCGGCGCATGGCAAGATACTATTATTGATGGCAAAAACAAAGCACAGTTAACGCTACAATCCTTGGGTGTTGTTAGTGAAACGAATGGCGCTGACTTGAGTGAAAACCATGCAAACTATTTTAACGTTAGCGAATTTTTTACGCCTAAGTCCATCATTAACCGTCCAAAAGTTTTTCTTGATTTACAAAACGACGTCACTACATTAGACGTGGCGCTTTCAATTAGAGAGGGTTACCGCTCAATAGAGCACATCAAGCGCTATACCGCTATGGGCTTTGGCACAGACCAAGGTAAAACGGGCAATATCAATGGCATTGCTGTTGCGGCCACTATTCTTGGTAAAACAATGGCTGAAGTTGGCACAACCACTTTCCGCCCTGCCTATACGGGTGTTGATTTCGGCGCTTTAGCTGGTCGAGAAAATGGTGGATTATTTGATCCACAGCGCTTTACTACGATCCACGATTCTCATGTCGCCAAAGGCGCTGAGTTTGAGATTGTTGGTCAATGGTATCGCCCATGGTATTATCCAAAAGCTGGCGAAGATATGCATCAAGCTGTCCACAGAGAGTGTTTAGCTGCAAGAACTTCATTAGGCATGATGGATGCTTCTACGTTGGGAAAAATTGATGTACAAGGCCCTGATGCGAGGGAGTTTTTATCGAGAGTGTATACCAACGCTTGGATGAAGCTTGCACCTGGAAGTTGTCGTTACGGACTTATGTGTAACGAAAAGGGCATGATTATCGATGACGGCGTGTCAACATGTATTAGAGAAAATCACTTTATTATGACCACTACAACGGGTGGTGCTGCCAGTGTTTATTCAACACTGGAGATGTGGCTACAAACAGAGTGGAGTCATCTAGACGTTCATCTTAATAGTGTGACCGATCATTATTCTACTGTTGCTGTTGTAGGACCTAATGCGCGTAATCTGATGAAATTACTCTGCCAAGATGTTGATTTTGATCGTGAAAATTTCAAATTTATGCAATGGCGTGAGGGCGCAGTTTGCGGTGTTAAAGCACGCATTATGCGCATCAGTTTCTCTGGTGAGCTTGCTTATGAAATCAATGTGGAGGCTAATTACGGTCGCTACATTTGGGATCAAGTGGCAACCGTCGGTGAAAAATACAGTATTACGCCGTACGGCACCGAGTCTATGCACGTCCTTCGTGCGGAAAAAGGCTATATTATTGTTGGCCAAGACACCGATGGCTCAATGACACCAGCTGATGTTAATATGAATTGGATTGTAGCAAACAACAAGCCGTTTTCATTTATTGGTCAGCGCTCGCTCTCTATTGCCGCGCTCAGTGCTGAAAATCGCTTTCAATTAATTGGTCTATTAACAAAGGATGCTGCCCTGGTTCTGCCAGAAGGAGCACACATTGTCGACAGGGGTGGTAAATCCATTGGCTATGTAACTTCAAGTTACTTTAGTCCAATATTGGGTAGATCAATCGCGATGGCGCAAATGCAGGGCGGTTTGAGCAAGATTGGTGAGACAACTATTGTAAAAATAGTACAGGAAAAACAAGGCCTTAAAGAAATTCCTTGTGAAGTATCGAGCAGTGTTTTTTATGATATTAACGGTGAGAGAGTAAACGGTAATGACTAATTCAACAACAAATTTCAAGCCGGTTTTTGCCTCAACATTCGAGTCTATGACTGATGATGAGGGCTATTTAATTAACCAAGAAGGTCTTTCGTGTCTTGAGATTTGTGATAAAGCCATTGTTATTTTGCGAGCATCTAAAGACCTTGAACAAACAAAAAAAACCGCTAAAGAGAACTGGGGCGTTGACCTGCCCGAGCCACTTTGCATTTCGCAGGGCAATGACAGCATTCAGTGTTTTTGGATTAGTCCAGATGAATATTGGCTAGTACATTCTCAATTTCAAAGAGACGTTTTATGGCAAAAACAAGCTACCCTACCTGAAGATATGTCATTAGTTGACAATACAGGCGCTTATGGCGCTTTGCACTTCAAGGGTGATAATGTGCACAAGCTTTTGTCTCGCTGGATGGGCTATGATCTAAGTGGCAAGCTTAATATAGGCAAAGTTGTGTCAACCACTCTAGGTCAGGCGCCGGTGGTTGTTTACCGTGAAACAGAGAGTGAGTTGATGATTTTGGTTAGGCATTCATTCTCTCATTATGTTGCAGGTCTTTTGACAGACAGCGTAAAACGTCTTTAATAAGATAAATTGAACGGAGAAGTCGGATGCAGAAAGTAAGCTTTACTAAAATGGAAGATGGCACTGCCGAGGATTACGCTTTTCTTGATACTTTAGAAGATCAATACAAAGCCGCATTACCGACTAGGTTGATTGAGACTTTAAAAGGCTTGAGCGCAGGCCTTTCGGGTTATCAAATTTCTCGCCTAGATCACAGTCTTCAAGGTGCGACTCGTGCTCATCGTGCTGGTGAAGACCTAGAACTTGTGATGGCCATTCTATTTCACGATATTGGCGACGAGCTTGCGGTTTATTCTCACTCTGAAATGGCAGCGGCTATTTTGCGCCCTTTTGTCTCAGAGAAGGTTTACTGGATCATTAAGCACCACGGCGTTTTCCAAATGTATTACTACGCTCATCACTGTGGTGGTGATAGAAATATTCGCGAAATGTTTAGTGGCAGCCCTTGGTATGAAGAAGCGATTCGTTTTTGCCATGAGTACGATCAAAACTGCTTTGATCCTATCTATGACTCAGAGCCTTTAGAGTTCTTTGTACCCATGATTGAACAATTCTTTTCCGCACCAAGAGCCGATGACGCTGAAGAGCTTGCTAGGTATGGCAATAGAGCGTAGCATAAGATAGTTTAATATCTGAAGTAGCGGTTTTTGGCCGGCTATTTATCCCCTTGTTTTAATTACCTTATGGTAAGATTGTTCATTCTTTCAACTGATTAGGGGCGATCTGTTGGGTGTTCTTTTTAGTAAGTTTACGGTGCGTCAAATTCATTTATTAATTTTTTTGTCGGTTGGCGGGCTCATTGGCTATGCAGCTTATAGCATCAAGATTTTAGGTTTAGAGGCCTGTCCGCTGTGCATCACCCAGCAGTTTTTTTATTGCATTATTGGCATAATCGCTTTTAGCGCTTTTCTACACAACCCAAGAGCCAGAGTGTATCGAATTTATGCAGGCATTATTTTCCTTGCCTCTGGTTTTGGCACTTGGATTGCTGGTCGTCAAGTTTGGTTACAAAGCCTTCCAGAAGATGAAGTGCCACTTTGTGGCCCGCCTTTGGAGTACATTTTGGAAGTGTTTCCATTCGCTGATTTGTTAAACGCTCTGTTTATGGGTGATGGTAATTGTGCTGAAATACCGTGGACATTCTTGGGTGCCAGCATGGCACTTTGGTCTTTGCTTTGTTTTATTGCTTTCTTGTTATTAAGCTTTATTGTAATGATGAGATCTAATTCTATTTATCGGTAAATAAGGAGTCCTTATGTTAAGATTCCAGTTGATTTCAAACTACTCAAAATAACGATTCGTGGCTGATTTTAAACAAACAGTTCAGGGCTTATTTAATGCTGTTGATGTTCAAATTAACGGTTCTAGACCATGGGATGTTCATATACATAACGAAGGCTTCTACGCACGCATCCTTACCCACGGCTCCTTAGCATTTGGTGAAAGCTATATGGATGGCTGGTGGGATTGTGAGGCTCTAGATCAATTGTTTGAGAGGCTGCTGTCTGGCCGTATAGACAAGCGAGTAACAGCAAAAGACCCTTCCTTTTTATTGGTGTTATTGAGGGCGTATATTCTTAACGCCCAAAGTATCAAAAGAGCTTTTATGGTGGGCGACCAGCACTACGATATAAGTAACCGTCTTTTTTCCTTGATGCTTGACGAGGGAATGAATTATTCCTGTGGCTATTGGAAAGACGCCAAAGATTTGAACCAAGCACAAGTTGATAAACTCGATTTAATCTGTCGAAAAATGCATTTAAAGCCAGGAATGAGCGTTCTTGAGATTGGCTGTGGTTGGGGTGGTTTCGCAAAATATGCCGCTCAAAATTATGGTGTTAGCGTTCATGGTGTCACAATCTCCAAAGAGCAGATGCGATACGCCGAGGATGTTTGCCAAGGTTTAGATATTAGTATTGAATTGAAGGATTATCGAGAACTCAATAAAGAGTACGACCGTATTGTATCAATTGGCATGTTCGAACATGTGGGCTATAAAAATTATCGCAATTATATGACAGTTGTGCAACGTTGTCTTAAAGACGACGGTTTGTTTTTGCTGCATACGATTGGCAGAAACAACTCCGACCGAACAACGGAAGCTTGGATTAATAAATACATTTTTCCAAACGGTATGACGCCTTCAGTGCAACAAATTGGCAAAGCAACAGAAAGCCTATTTATCATCGAAGACTGGCACAGTTTTGGTCAGGATTACGACAACACTCTAATGGCTTGGCATGAAAACTTTCAAAACAATTGGCATAAGTTAGAGCAGACTTACGATGAACGTTTTCATCGTATGTGGCAGTATTATTTGTTAATGTGTGCGGGTAGTTTTCGGGCTAGGCGCAACCAATTGTGGCAACTGGTGTTATCCAAGAAGGGTATAAAGGGTGGTTATACTTATAAAAACAACCTAAGATTTGAGTAGTTTTTTTAACATTTAGTTCATTAAAGGAGCGCCATGTCACTTAAGCTCGTCAGTTTCAAAGCCTGTCCCTTTGTCCAAAGAGTTGTAATCGCTCTCGAAGTAAAGGGCATTGATTACGACATTGAATATATTGATTTAGCTTGCCCGCCAGACTGGTTTTTAGCCATCTCACCACTTAAAAAAGTACCGTTGTTGATCGTTGAAAATCAGGTTATTTTTGAATCCAGCGTTATTAATGAGTACATTGATGAAGCCTTTCCAGTCAATCAGCTTCATCCAAAGGATCTTCTATTGAGGGCGCAAAACCGTAGTTGGATGGAGTTCTGTAATGGTATTTTTATGGCAACCTTCCGGCTCACGATTAATGAATCTCAAGCCGAATTTGAACAAACTCTTTCTACACAGATGAATGACTTTGATCAACTTGAAAAAAACCTTATCAACAAGCCATTTTTCAATGGAGAGAATTTTTCGTTGGTTGATGCGACATATGCGCCTACTTTCCAGAGGCTTAATTATTTGCATCAACTTCATGGCGCGATTTTCGATAAAAAACGTCATCCACGAATTGTCCAATGGAAGAATAAATTGTTAAATTTGGCGGAAGTAAAAAGATCGTGTGTTCCTGAAATTGAGGAAATATATTACAAATTACTGTGGACACGACAAGGCTATATTACACAGTTTATGAACGAGTCTGAATTTGGTGAAAAACCCAATAGAAGCATTTACTAGCATCAGTAGCATGATCGTAAGAATATTCAGAGTCAGAATCTACCCACAAATGCGTGAAGAGTTCGAGGAAAGGTTTGCCTCCATTTCGATTAATGCCGTTAATAATGCCAAAGGCTCGATTGCAGTAACAATGGGTATGCCAACAAAATGGTCACCGAATGAATATTCAATGATTTCCCACTGGAAAGATACGAATTCCTTAAAAGCTTTTGCTGGCAACGATTGGTCGCAGCCGCATATCCCAGAAGGGATGGCTAAGTTTGTAGATAAGATGTGGGTGCATCATTTTGAGTCAAATTGAAAATTTGCCAAATTTTCATATTCTCCAATTGTGAACGTTGGTCTAGCGTTTAAAAATGAATTAAATCAGTGTTTTTAAGCTCAATAATGGCGTTATTTGGTCTTTTTGAGTAAGGAAGTTCCCTTCTAAGTGGTGTTTTATAGGCCATTTCGAAAATTTCTGAAATTTTTGGCGAAACCCTTTTTTGGAAATTTATCAAATTTCCTCTTTTAGGCTTTGTCACCTTTCTGAGTGCCCAGAAAGGTAACCGAAAGAAGGCATCCTGTGCGTGGCCTACCCATGGGTGCAAAACAATCTCAATCTTTCTAATCCCACTCCACTAGTTTTTCTGAACTCGTTGACCTGCTGTGAGCGTTGCGAGGGAATGCCCTCGGGGTGCAAACAGACGAAAAACTTAGCGTTTCGTTTCAATAAGAATGATTTGATTTGGTTTTGTAAGGGGAAAGTCAAAAACCCCAGTGGGTTGACCAGTGGGGTTTTTGAATAATTAAGAGCTATACACTTCCATCTTTTTCAACAACTAATATCCTCGCTTCACCAATGGGATGAGCCACATGTTCTGTGCCGATGGAAGCGTAGAAGATATCTCCAGTATTGAGTATCGTTGGTTCTTCTTTTCCCTCTTTTTTATAAAGCATATTTACTCGACCTTCTAAAACAACAAACACTTACTCACTGTCATTGGTATGCCATTTATAAGGCTTATCAGTCCAATGTAAGCGCGTTGTAATACCGCCCATATTGGCAATATCTAGGGCATCCTAAGCTTTCGTTGGTTTGAATTCTTTACTACGGATTATTTTCATGCTTGCTCACTTATTCATAAGGAGTAATAGCTGGTGGCTAGGATTCTGCCAAGTTTCTTAGTTCCTCTCCAGACAGTCGATAGGTTATCCACTCATTTTGAGGTTTGGCTCCAAGTGAGTCATAGAATTTAATTGCAGGCTGATTCCAGTCGATTACACTCCATTCAAACCTACCACAACCTTTAGAAACTGCCAACTGAGCAAGATATTTTAACAGGGATTTTCCGGCGCCACTTCCACGCTCAGTAGCGGATACATAAAGATCTTCAAGGTATAAACCGTGCCTCCCAAGCCAAGTTGAGTAATTGAAAAAATAGACGGCAAACCCAATGGGGATCCCGTTTTTCTCACAAACAATGGCCTTAGTTGAAGATCCAGAATTAAAAAGTGAGTTTGCTATGGATGATTCTGTGGCAATTACTTCATTCTCGGCTTTTTCATACTTGGCCAGTTCTTTAATAAATCCTAGAATAATATTTGAGTCTTTTTTAGTTGCCTCTCTGATGGTAATATTTGACATTGAAACTTCCTTGTAATAATTAATATGGTCTCATTGGGTGATTTATTTTTTACCACACATATTGGCAATATCTAGGGCACCCCAAGCTTTCGTTGGTTTGAACTCTTTACTACGGATTATTTTCATGAGCGTCTTATAAATATCTTTTAAATAATTAAGCTCATCACAAGATAACTGGCAAGGCCATACATAGCTAAAAGACTTAAGCTCATAAATAATCCTCTGGCATTGTCTTTGCCATAAAGATAGCTATAAGTGTAACCCAATCGTGCAACTGCAAAGCCAACGAGCCATACCGTTGCAACAATGGTAGGTGGCGAAGAAAAGACAAAAATCAATGCCAATAGAACGTAATAAACGACATTCTCTGTGGTATTTTGGTGTGTACTATGATGGCGCTCAAGTTCGCTAATGCCTTTTTTGGTTGCATCTTCTCTATTCGTGCCACTTGCCAACCACTCCTCTGGCGTTGAATACATCTTAAATCGAGCACGGGTTAGCTCGGTGGCTGTCATCAGCCAAGTATGGTTAAGCACCAGTAAAACTGTGGCAATGATTAGCGTTTGAAATAATTCATTAGATGGTAAAGTTACAACGAAAGGATGCACTTCAAAAACAAAAATATTCAGAGCCACACTCAAAAGAATTACAACTATTTGATAAATCACCACAATACTCATGGTGCGCTTTTGGCGTTTCATTTCTTCGGTGTTTAGAGTCATGAGTTGTCCTTATGAAGTAGTGTGGTCAATTCTTCTAAAGTGGGTTTTGTTTTGTATTGAGTGCCTTTACTTGAAACAATATCCCACTCGGCTTTTGAGTCAATGAACAGGTGGGCTCTTACTTCCAACTTGCTCGTGTCGTCAAGTGTGCCAGCGGGAATCCAATAATAAGATGCGCCACTTTTATTGGGCACGGAAGAGCCGCAATGTTTGCAAAATGCACTGTGGTAGCCTGATTTCTCAATGTACGAAGTAACTTCTGCTTCACCAGAGCTCCATTTAAAATCGTCAGCTTGAGTAAAGCAGCCTGCATTGAAAGCAGAGCCGGTTAATCTTCTGCACTGTGAACAGTGGCAATGGTAAATTCCAAGTCTTTCGCTCGCGACTTCAAACGTCACCTTCCCGCATAAGCATTGACCCTTCATTACTCGCCTAGTCTAAAGGGCGGATATTCGTCGGTGGTTAACAAAATTGCGTAAGCAGTCACTCTTAAAGACCAGCGCAAGACACCTTCGACAAAATCAAATACCCCTTTTGGGTATCGTCCGGTGAAAAGAATTGCGAACCAAACGAAAACACTGCAAAGCACGACGCCAATCTCTAAAAAACAAAGAATAATTATATGCGGTATAGCGAGAAACCACTTGTACAGAGGCTTCCATTTATCAAGGTCTTTTTCAACATCTGGATAAGGGATATCCACATGCACCGCCTGATCTTCATCACTTGAGGGGTATTCGTCTCTCATCAACAATCCATAGGCAATAACGCGAAGCGAAAAGTTTGTCAACGCTACATTCCAATCAAACCACCATTTCGGGTATTTTTGCTTAAATAGGATCAATAATAACACAGGGAAAAGCAATGCCCCAATTGAGGAAAGCATGCCAAGCACTATCAAAACTGGAATTACTAGAATTAATCGAATGAATGCGGTTGATTTGTCGGATGTTTCTGAATAGTCAATACTTAGGTTGACGGGGTATTTATTCATCATTAGTGCCCTATAATGCCAAAAACACATATCATACCAACCTTTAATTAACTAAAATTAGCACCATCTTGCTCAAATGGATTATTTTAAACTATAAGATTAGAAATACTGAGTTATCCTTTTTGTTTAGATTATATAAGCCTAACTGAGCTGATAGAGGAATAGTTTTATGGCATCAGAATTAATAGATAGTACAAGTCGTGTGCGAGATTTCCTTTTTTCTAGGGGCTTGTCTATTCATATTAAAGAGTTTTCCAGTCACACGAGAACAGCGCAAGAGGCGGCTGATAGTATTGGCTGCTCAGTATCTCAGATTGCCAAATCTTTAGTGTTTAGAGAAGAAACAACCGATTTACCAATTCTCGTCATTGCCTCTGGCTCGAATCGAGTGGATTTGAAAAAAATACAACAAGCCACAGGTTTAAAGCTGGGCAGAGCGAACGCAAAATATGTCAAACAAAGAACCGGTTATACAATTGGAGGAGTGCCGCCAGTTGCGCATAATAAACCCTTGGAAACCTTGTTGGATTTAGATCTTAAAAAACACGCAGTAATTTGGGCTGCAGCAGGTACACCTTTTGCTGTTTTTCAACTAAAGCCTGATGATTTAAACCTTCTTACAAAAGGCACGTGGGTTGATTTATCGGAAGAAGTATAAACAAATATCGGTTCTTCGAAGCAGTCACAATTTTACAAATGAATATATAAACGTCAACAATATTCAAACATACCTTTAACCATCGCCACAGCATCACAACCCGCATCGAGGGCCAAATGTTGATTATCGAAGGTGATACCGCCAATACCAACAATAGGCAAACTTAATTTACTTTTCGCTTGCTCTATCACTGACAAGGGGCAATGCTTTGCATTGGGTTTAGTGGACGATGCGAACAACGCACCAAAAGCAACATAGCTTGCGCCTTCACTCTGTGCTTTGATGGCTAAATCGAGCTGATTGTAACAAGAAACACCAATAATGGAGTTTGCCCCTAATTGTGTTCTTGCTATGTGAACGGATGAATCGCTTTTACCGAGATGAACGCCGTCAGCGCCAACTTTTTGACAGAGGTTAATATCATCATTGACTATAAATAAAGTATTATGTGTGGAGCATAGTTCGCGTAACTGCACTGCTTCATGATATTTCAGTTGCTCGTTTTCAGTTTTGTGGCGGTATTGGAGAATAGTAACTTTATGCTTGGTTATCGCATCTTCAATCAGTGCGATATCTACTTTTTTATTCGGCGTGATTGCGTATAACCCTTGTATTTTTTGAGTTGAGACCTTTGTACAAGCCATTTAAAATTTGCTGAGTGATAAAAATGAATAAAAAATGTGTAAAAATGCGAAATTAATAGTATTGACTATTGATGAAAATTTTTCTGCACTTTTTAACATTTTTGGTTTCAGCCCTTTGGGATAGGAGATTTTTGCCACTTTCCTGCGTTAAATTTTATCACTTGACAACAAGTAGATTTTCTAAAAATTATGCCTTGAAAAATAACAAAAATCCCACTATCAGATTTAAAATGTTTTATACAAAGGTCTCGATTTAACATAATGGCTTTTTTTCAATCCCGGAAAATGCAATCGTTTGCGACTTTTATTATAATCGCTGTTATCGCACTGTGGATGAATCAAGACGTCTTCTTGACTGTCGATGTTGTTGCAGATACAAATAGCGAAAATGAGTCCATCAAAGAACAAATTAAGGTAGCGCCGTATCTTGAGAAAATTGAAAACTTTTCCCTAGAAGAGTACACCGAAGATCAATTATTGTCACATTATATTGAGGCTGAAACCTACTATAATTTTGAAAATTCACCCATTCTTTTATTAAATATTAAAGTGACGACATACGATGAACTTGGCAACGAAGGTTTTATTTTATCCTCGAACCGTGCCAACTTTTTGCGCTCAGGCGAAGTGTTTTTTAATGGTGAAGTCAGCATTCAGTCTAGGAGTGGTGTAGCACACGAGATTTACACTGAGTCGCTAATTGTTCGTGAAAAAATGAAGCAAATCAAGAGTGACAGGGATGTTGTTTATCTGGGTGAGGGCTCTAAGATTCATGCACAGGGTATGCTGATGAGCGCTGATGATGATACAATGGAGCTCAAGGGTGAAATCCGTATCGAACAGGATTCTGGTGCAGTGATTAAAACCAAGAATTTATATGTTGACCAGTCTGATGGACAAAAATACTATCGCACTAGCGAACCTACAGTTTATGTGTCGGAGGGGAGTACCATCAATGCTTACAAAGGCATGGATTTAGACATGAATAAGAACTATATGCAGCTATTGGGAAAAGTGGAAATTTTGCAAAATTCAGGGAGTAAAATAGTTAGCCATGATCTTATTATTGATCAATCTAACGGCGGTGAGATTTACAAGTCAGACCACCGAACGCATTATCAATCAAAAGCGACTGACATTAAGGCGAAAAGCTTATATTATGATGCAAAAACACAAATCATTGAATTGACGGGAGGCGTAACAGGCGTTTATGAATAAAAGTATTGTATTGATGTTGGTTTGCCTATCTACGCTTGTCCTTGCATTGCCAGAAGATGCCGATCAAGCGATTGAAATTGAGGCACAAACTGTTGTTGTTAATGAGAGCACTGGGTTTAATGAGTTCACGGGTAACGCCGTCGTAAAACAGGGCTCGCTTGTTTTGTTGGCAGAGGTGATTCAAGTACAAACTAACGATGATGGGGTTGTCAGTATGATAGCCAAGGGCACTGCAGAAAATCCAGCGAAGTATAGCCAAATTCAATCGAATCGAGCGCGTGCTATTGAGGCATCGGCTATTCTAATCACTTATGATGTTAAAAAAGGAATGATTTATCTGGTTGGGGATGCTTACTTGATGCAAGGTTTTGACTCATTTAGCGGAGAAACGCTGGATTATGATATTGATAATGATAAGGTGCTCGTCAAAGGCTCAGAAGATGGCACAAAGCGAGTCAAGTTTATAATCAAAATGTAGCCAATGAGTTGTGCGATCAATGCGAGAATTCTTGGCAGAGTTCAGGGCGTATTCTTTCGATCTGCAGCACAAACTGAAGCAATCAAACTAGGCATAACAGGTTGGGTAAAAAATACCGAAGAGGGTGATGTATGTGTTGAGGCCGAGGGCGACGAGAAAAATATAGAGCAATTTATACTCTGGTTGCACACGGGCCCGAAATTTGCCAAAGTAGAGCAGGTCATTATCGAAAGCAGAGAAGCTTCCGGTTCATTTCAAGGCTTTGATATTCGCAACTAGCTTGTATTATTAACTATCAAGCGCCCCAGAAATTCTTTGCTTAACTTCGTATAACGCGCCAACACCACTCACTACGGAAAATTTTAATCCACTTGAGATTTTAAGTGCGTCGTCGCTGTAGTAGTCAACCAGAGGTTGGGTTTGTTCGTGATAAACGCCCAAGCGATCGCGGACAATTTCCTCGAGGTCGTCAGCCCGTTGAATTAATGGCTCACCTGTTTGGTCGTCTTTACCCTCGACTCTTGGCGGGTTGAAAACAACATGATACGTTCTTCCCGAAGCCGAATGCAGACGTCTGCCGGACATTCTTGCAACAATATCTTCATCGGGAACTTGAATCTCGATAACATGGTCGATGGCGACACCCTCGGCTTTTAGTGCATCTGCTTGGCCGATAGTACGAGGGAAGCCATCCAGTAGATAGCCATTCTCACAGTCGGACTCTTGGATGCGCTCTTTAACTAATCCGATGATAATATCATCTGACACCAAACCACCATGATCCATGACTTGTTTTGCAGCAATGCCTAGGGGCGTCCCAGCCTTAACTGCGGCGCGCAACATATCGCCGGTTGAGATTTTAGGAATACTAAATTTCTCACAAATGTGTGCAGCTTGAGTGCCTTTTCCGGCGCCTGGGGGGCCTAATAGGATTATGTTCATGGTGATTTCTATGTTAAACCTTAAATTTCAAATGTTGGCAGTTTTTGTGCGACTTTTGATTTTTTTAATACAACGTAATCTGGCAAGCCATTTTTATACGGAGGGTAATTCTCACCTTCGATAAGGGGTGCTAAATACTCACGACATTTATCGGTGATCGAAAATCCGTCATCAGAGATGTAGTCTTCGGGCATCATTTTCTCGACATTAGCAATGTCTTTCAATTCACCTACGCCAATTTCCCAAGTGTACGGGTTGTTTGATGTGCGAATAATAGCGGGCATAACAGAGTTTTTACCTTCCAGTGCCATTTCAACCGCCGCCGCACCGAGCGCATAGGCGTGCTCAACATCAGAATTGGATGCTAAGTGGCGTGCTGAGCGCTGAAGATAATCAGCAACTGCCCAGTGGTATTTGTAACCGAATTTCTCTTTAATTAAATTAGCAACAACCGGTGCTGCGCCGCCGAGTTGGGCGTGACCGAAGTCGTCACGTGTACCTTGTTCGGCAAGGAAGCGACCGTCTGGCCACTTTGTGCCTTCAGAAACAACAATAGTGCAGTAGCCAAACTCTTTAACGTTGCTGTCGACTTTTGCCATAAATGCTTTCTCGTCAAAATCCACTTCTGGGAAGAGAATCACTACAGGGATTGAGCTGTTAACCATGCCACCAGCGGCTGCAATCCAGCCCGCGTGCCTACCCATCACTTCAAGAACGAAGACTTTAGTAGAAGTGGCGCACATGGAAGCCACGTCAAAGCTGGCTTCCATGGTTGATACAGCAATGTACTTAGCAACCGAACCGAAGCCAGGGCAGTTGTCCGTTACTGGTAAATCGTTATCAACCGTTTTTGGTATATGAATTGCTTGAATTGGATAGCCCATACTCTTAGATAATTGCGACACCTTTAGGCAAGTATCTGCCGAGTCGCCACCACCATTGTAGAAAAAATAACCAATATCGTGTGCCTTAAATACTTCGATAAGACGTTCATATTCGGCTTTGTTGGCTTCCAAAGATTTCATCTTGTAACGGCATGAACCAAAACAACCCGATGGCGTGTGCTTCAGCGCTGCTATATCTGCATCGGACTCAAGAGAAGTGTCAATTAAATTTTCGGTGAGAGCACCAATAATGCCATTTTCACCGGCATAAACAGTGCCGATTTTGTCTGAGTGTTTTCTGGCTGTTTCAATTACGCCACAGGCAGTTGCGTTAATAACTGCGGTTACGCCACCTGATTGCGCATAAAAAGCATTTTTCATATTAAGTTGGCCTACTGTTTGCTTGGGATGAATTTTAATGGTTTATACAGAGATCTCAATAAACCTCTGTCAATTATTTTATAGTATGGTTTAGTTATTTTGCCTATAAAGTAGCCATTTTGATTGGCAAAATTTCAGAAAAATCCACAATATTGACAAAGCCGGGCAAGGTTTTTGATTTCTTCTGAGAGCTTGGCTTGCTAATGGCAACAATGTGCTTTATCTCAGATTGCCTAGCAGATTTTAGAACATCTAAAGAGTCGTCAAAGAAGATTGTACGCTCTTTGTTTAGATTGAGTTCTGCTACAAGTTGTGACCAAAACCCTTGCTCTTGCTTGGCAAAGCCATAATCGTGTGAGGAAATAATGTCGTCAAAATACCCCTCCAGCGGAGCTATTGACATTTTTAGCTTGATAGTTTTTCGGTGGGCGTTGGTGGCTAAAATAACTTTTTTATTATTGATTTTGGCCTGTTTGAGAAATTCTTCAACGTGAGGCAGCACTTGAATTAAATGAGATATATTTTGCTTGAGTTGGATAATGTCCATGTCGAATTTATCTTGCCAATAATCCAAACAATACCAACTGAGCTTGCCCATCTCAGCATTAAGCATTGGCCTAATGATGTTTTTGGCCTCTTGGTGGCTGATATTGTGCTTCTCGGAATACACCAATGGCAAATACTCCAACCAAAAGTGCAAATCAAAATTAAGATCGAGTAGTGTGCCATCTAGATCAAGCAGGATGGTGTCAATTTTCTGCCAATCGATAATGGATTGTTCGTTATTTTCTTCGCCAAGTCGTGCCATTAGAACCATCTTCAAGAATAATATCAAGCGCCATTAATTCATCTCTAATTTGATCTGACATGGCAAAGTCTTTAGCCGCTCTTGCGTCGTCTCTTTGGCAAATTTTACCGTCAATTTCGGCATCGGAAAGTGAAACTCCTTGCTTAAAAAATACCTCTGCATCGCATTCGAGGATGCCGATATAGCCACCGAGTTTTCGCAGAAGTTGCGCAAGGGCACCCGCTTGGCCAGGGTCGTTCTCGCGTTCGTTGTTGATGTGTTTGGCAACTTCGAAAAGAATACTGAGTGCAATTGGAGTGTTAAAGTCATCGTCCAGTGCAGCGTTAAAACGATTCTCATAGTCAAAGCGCATTGCCACTTGGGTCATAGCTGGATTACTTGCGTTTAAACCGCGCACAGCTGTGTAGAGGCGCGTCAGTGCTGTTTTGGCATTGGAAAGATTTTCGTCACAGAAGTTCAGCGGTGAGCGGTAGTGACTGCTCATAATAAAGTAACGTAGCGATTCGCCGTCATATTTTTCTAACACACCACGAATGGTGAAAAAATTGTTCAGCGATTTACTCATTTTTTCATCATTAATTTTAAGGAAGCCGACATGCATCCAAGTGTTGACAAAAGTACAGTCATTTGCACCTTCTGATTGCGCAATTTCATTCTCATGATGTGGAAATGTTAAATCCACTCCGCCGCCATGAAGATCAAAATGATTGCCCAAATGATGTGTTGCCATCGCCGAGCATTCAATATGCCAGCCTGGGCGGCCATCACCCCAAGGCGATTGCCATTTTGGCTCGTCTGGCTTGGCCATCTTCCACAAAACAAAATCCAAGGGATCGTTTTTGTTGCTCTCGACATCAACACGAGCGCCAGCCACTAAGTCATCCAAGTTTTTGCTAGAAAGTTTGCCGTAATTCTCAAAATCTCTTACTGAGTAATAAACGTCTCCGTTTTTGCCTTGATACGCAATGCCTTTGTTGATAAGGGCTTTAATCATATAAAACATTTGATCGATTGACTCGGTGGCTCTTGGCTCGACATCGGGCTCAAGTACACCGAGTGCTCGCTCATCTTCGTGCATTGCATCAATAAAACGCTGTGTGAGGGTAGAAATATCCTCGTTGTTTTCAATCGCGCGATTGATAATTTTGTCATCAATATCGGTGATATTTCTAACGTATTTAACCTGTGGGAAATTACGGCGTAAGTGCCTGGTAATTACATCAAACGCTACCAGAAAGCGCGCATGGCCCATATGGCAATAATCGTATACCGTCATACCGCAAACGTAGATCCCAATATTCTCGGGATTAATCGGCTGAAAAGTTTCTTTTTGATTGGTTAGGGTGTTGTAAATCTTGAGCATTAAGGAAACACTTGTTACAGAGGTTTATGACATTTTATACAGGTTTGTCCTAAATATTAGTAAGTCGAGCGCTAAAGGGGCTAAAGCATTCAATTTGTAAGGGTTTTTTAGCGCTTATATTAAGTCAAATAATTGTATAATTATCGGGTTTTTCAAATTAATTCAGGAGCAAACCATGAGCGTATTAGTAACACAACAAGCACCAGACTTTACAGCAACTGCTGTTTTAGCAAACGGCGCAATCGTAGAAGACTTTCAACTGTCTAGCCTTAAAGGTAAAAAAATCGTATTATTCTTCTACCCACTAGACTTTACTTTTGTTTGTCCATCAGAAATTTTGGCACACCATCACCGTGTTGCAGCATTTGCTGAGCGTGGCGTTGAATTGGTTGGCGTTTCAATCGACTCAAGATTCACTCACAACGCGTGGCGTAACACAGCAATCAATGATGGCGGTATCGGCGTGATTGATTTCCCATTGGTTGCTGATATGGATCATTCAATCATGGAAGCATACGGTGTTGTTCATCCTGACGGCATCGCGCTTAGAGCATCTTTCCTAATTGATGAAAACTTTGATGTACGTCATCAAGTGGTTAACGATCTTCCTCTAGGTAGAAATGTTGATGAGATGTTACGTATGGTTGACGCGCTTGAATTCCACACAAGCAACGGCGAAGTTTGCCCAGCGGGTTGGACTAAAGGCGACGCAGGTATGGATGCATCGCCAGATGGTGTTGCGGCTTACTTGTCAGAAAACGCTGACAACCTATAAGGGTTGTCAAGCTAATAAAAAAGGGGAGTTAAAACTCCCCTTTTTTGTCTCCGGAAACGAATTATACAAAGGGCTTTAATAATGAAAACATACGAATGCATTATTTGCGGCTGGGTTTACGATGAGACCAAAGGCGCACCTGACGAAGGCCTTGCACCGGGCACACGCTGGGAAGACGTTGCTGAGGATTGGGTTTGTCCTGATTGTGGGGCTAGTAAAGAGCAGTTCGAAATGGTTGAAATCTAATAACGATCATCTTTTTCGCTATAACTTTGTTAAAGATTTCACAATAAGCACTCATTTACTAATTGTAAACTCGTACTCATTGATCAACCTTTGCCTTGTTATAACAAAAAATATTTCTCGTAAAACTCTCCTAGTAAAAAGTAAAATGCACACACAGTTATTAATTCAGGATTAAGTCATGTCAAAAATATTAGTTTTGCCGGGTGACGGTATTGGTAAGGAAATCGTTGCACAAGCATTAAAAGTGATCGATTCACTGAATGCCAATAACAATCTGGGTATGAATCTTGTTCACGGCCTAATTGGTGGCAGTGCTTATGACGAAACCGGCTCGCCATTACCGCAAGAGACACTAAAGGTAGCCAAAGAGTGTGATTCTATTTTGCTTGGTGCCGTTGGTGGTCATCAGTGGGAAGCTTTAGACAGGCCGCTTCGTCCAGAGCGAGGCTTACTTGGCCTTAGAGCGGAGATGGATTTATTTTCCAACCTTCGCCCTGCGATTCTTTACCCACAATTAGCAGCAGCCTCATCCCTTAAAGAAGAGATTGTTTCGGGCTTGGACTTGATGATTGTACGTGAATTGGTTGGTGGTATTTACTTTGGCGAGCCTCGCGGCATCGAGGTCAAAGATGGCCAACGTTTTGGCATTAACTCTGCAACCTATTTCGAATCAGAAATTGCTCGCATCGGTCATTCCGCATTCCAAATTGCACAAAAAAGAGACAAGCGCGTTTGTTCGGTTGACAAAGCCAACGTGCTGGAAGTGTGTGAGTTGTGGCGCGAAGTGATGGAAGAAGTGTCCAAGGACTATCCAGATGTTGAGCTTTCTCATATCTATGTTGATAATGCCGCAATGCAATTGGTTAAAGCGCCAAAACAATTTGACGTGATGGTGACAAGTAATTTATTCGGCGACGTACTTTCAGATTGTGCCGCAATGCTAACAGGCTCGATTGGCATGCTGCCTTCAGCCTCGCTTAACAAGGACAACTTCGGTATGTACGAGCCAATTCATGGTTCTGCACCAGACATTGCTGGCAAAGACATTGCTAATCCATTGGCAACGATTCTTTCGGTTGCAATGATGTTGCGTTACTCCCTTAACCAGACGGATTTAGCTGACAAGATTGAAGCGGCAGTAAATACCGTACTTGATCAAGGCTATCGTACTGGCGATATTGCTGCTGATGGTGATACGGCAATTGGTACAGAAGAGATGGGTGACAGGGTCGTTGCAGCCCTAAAATAAGCTAAATTTTGTCGATATTATTGTTGTCGAGCCTCTCAAAACCAGTCACTTATTAAATATAAGCGCCTACTTTTTCGAGACTCTTACACCTCTATCTAGACAAAATTTAAGCTAATTTATTCAGGTGATCCCACCGTTTCAGGTGGTGCATAGTCAACAAGACGCCAATCAATTGTCGATTGAGCACCATAAGAATAGCGCGGCAATCGTTCGGTAGGGCTTCCATTGGTTTGAGATTTCTATAATTTCACTCATTTCCAAGGCATTTTCGCTGTTTGAGTAGAGTTGGTTAATCGCTCTGATAATGCCGATATCTTTCAGTGGAAAGATGTCTTTTTCTTTTAAGTAGAACATCCCAAACATTTCTATAGTCCATGGCCCAACGCCCTTTATTTGGATTAACTCCTCGTATATTTCAGCGTAATCACGATCATCCCAATAGGCTTCATTGTTAATTGTATGAGTATGAAAGTGCTCGGCAATATTGATAAAGTATTGGGCTTTTTGATTGGAAAGTCCACAAGATCTAAGATTGTCAGCGCCAACAGCAAGTACGTTTAATGTTGTTATTTTGCCAACGAGATCAATAATTCTTTTCCAAATACTGGCCGCAGCTTTGACCGATATTTGCTGCGAGACAATTGAGCCCAGTAGAGATTCCAATGCACTTTTTTCTGTACTGAAAACATCGTTGTTATATTTATTGATGATTTCTGCCATCTTATGGTCTTTTTGGCATAAATAATCGAGTGATTCTTGCCAATAATCTGGTTTTTTCATAAATATTGTAAAAAAAAGTTAAAAAATAGTAAAAAATGACTAAAAAACATCAAAAATAGCAAATTTATATCAAAAAACAGCCATTTCTATTCAAATTTAGCCAATTTTATACTCCATTTTGAAAATTTCTCAATTTTTTAGTGGTGGTTTAGGCGATTGTTATTGAATAGTTTATTGTATCTGGGTGTGATGCTGACAAACATCGTCGTATAATCTGCACAAATACAATTAAGGGCTTATTATGAATAAAAAAAGAAACGTCACTTTTATCGGTCTGGGTACTATGGGTTATCACATGGCTGGACATTTAGCTAATTCTGGATTGGCAAATGTTAAGGTTTACAACCGAACCAGTGAGAAAGCAGAAAAATGGCTGGTTGATTTTGAGGGCGAGATGGCTACTACACTTAAAGAGGCGGTATCTGATGCCGATGTTATTATCACTTGTGCTGGCAGAGATGAAGATATGATGGAGATTGTCTTTTCTGAAAACGGACTGCAGCCTCATTTAAAAGAGGGTGCAATATTTGTTGATCATACAACTACGTCGTTTAAATTGGCAAAACATTTGAGTGAAACTCTAAAAGAGAAAAATATTTGTTTTATCGATGCGCCAGTTAGTGGTGGCGAAGCGGGCGCTGTTAATGGCGTGCTTAGTGTGATGGCGGGTGGCAATAAAGGGGCATTGGAGTGTGCTACAACGTTAATCGAGTCTTACTCAAAAAACATCAGCTATATGGGTGAGTCGGGCTACGGTCAGCTGGCCAAAATGGTCAATCAGATTTGTATTGCTGGGCTGTTACAAGGCCTATCTGAGGGCTTATTGTTTGCCGAGTCAGAAGGCATGAATATGGATAGCTTGCTGTCAGCTATCTCGGGTGGTGCAGCACAATCTTGGCAAATGGACAATCGAGCAAGTACGATGCATAAGAGAGAGTTTGATTTTGGTTTTGCCATCAAGTGGATGGTCAAGGATTTGGGTTATTGCCTTGATCGTGCAAAAGACAACAAGTCTCAACTGGACTTTACTCAAGAAGTTTATGATCGCTACATCAATCTAATGGACAAAGGACACACGTATAGCGACACGTCGTCATTGATGACATACAACGAACTTAATAAGTGATTGTTTTTAAGATCGCTAAATAGTTATGTCTGCTGAACAGTGGTGGTTTTTATAACCGCTTGTACCATTCTAAACATCGCACCTGGGCCGGATACGATGTACATCATGTCGAAAACTATCGCCCAGGGCCGAAGGGCTGGCCTACTGTCCTCTGTCGGCGTTTGCAGTGGTGCAATGGTGCATGCTAGTTTGGCAGGTTTGGGCTTATCGGCCATTCTTACGACTTCTCCCGCAGCGTTTAGTGTTATTAAATGGGTCGGTGCGTTCTATTTAATCTACTTGGGTTATGTAACAATTGCCAATACACTGAAGGTGAGAGAAGACCCGTCATCAAATTCAAATAATGTTTTAAGACTTGTGTTAATAACAAATGCACTGATCATTGAAATTGGTTTGGTGTCGGTTGG
>CAJXHL010000003.1 GCA_913054335.1 uncultured Gammaproteobacteria bacterium
AGTATAACCTTTTCTCTCAATGACCAGAAAATTTTGATATGATGAGAGGCCAATAGTAGATGTTTTGGCACAAGAGAGAGGTATTGATGAAATTGCTTGTTTTTCAACATATTAACTGTGAGCACCCCGGCTCATTGCGAGGATTTTTAGCCGAGGATAATATTCAGTGGGATGCTGTTAATCTGCATCTAGGTGAGTCAATTCCTGACTTAGATAAATACGACGCCCTTTGGGTGATGGGCGGCCCAATGGATGTTTGGGATATTGAAGACTGCCCTTGGTTGGTGGCAGAAAAATCGGCTATTCGTCGCTGGGTCGGTGAACTTGGCAAGCCTTATCTGGGTCTTTGTTTGGGACATCAGCTACTTGCTGATGCGTTGGGTGGCACCTGTGGGCCAATGCCCACGCCTGAGATTGGCGTGCTGGAAGTTGAGCTTACTAATGAAGGCGTCTCCGATCCTATTTTTCAAGGCATGGCTGGCACACAGCAATGCCTGCAATGGCATTCTGTGCGCGTTGCCCAGCCACCTGAAGATGCAATTGTTCTGGCAAAATCAAATGTTTGTTCGGTACAAGCTATGCGCATTGGGTCTAATGCCTGGTCGATGCAATACCATGTGGAGATCGAACCAGATACGGTCGACAATTGGGGCGCTGTCCCTGCGTATGCTGCCGCTCTGCAAGCCACCCTAGGCGATGATGGCCTGTCAATGATGAAAAGAGAGTCAGAAGCCGTTATTGAGAACTGCCTAGTCAGTGCAAGGCAAATATATCAAAATTTTATGCAGCTTGCGAAAAAATAAAACAAGTTGCCTTCTGAGCGGTGAGGTAAGATAGTTATCAATTAGGCATGTTTTGAGGTGTCTTTGGATTTGCGAACAACAAATTTTTCATATCAATTCAGGAGAAGCTATATGCCGGTCGACAAGCATTTATATAAAGTAAATTCGATTGAGAAAGGTCACGAAGACCATGAATTTATTAAAGCTCAAAACATGGAAGAAGCAAAAGAAAAGGCACATAACGCTCACCCAAATGCTGAAGTAGAAGTGATTGAGTTAGAGGTTGGTGCCGAAGATTAAACGCTAAATAATGGTTGTGATTGGTCCCAGTGCTTATAATTTGACAAGCACGATTCTCAGGCGATCGTATTCCCAAGGTGCGAGCGATGTTAACAAGGTGCATAAGATTATTTTAAGGTTGCCGCCAACCAGTAATGCTTTCCACAAAGGCCACAAAATTCGGCTTGAAATCTCCAGTAGTGATTTCCCTCATTTTGATCGCAACGCAAACACTGGGAAAGAGTTTGATAGTGCGGAAAATAGTCGCATAGCAAAGCAAAAAATTTATCATTCAGCGCAATATCCCTCTAGGATCGTATTGCCAATAATCCCAATCAAAAATTGATAAATATAACAATTGTTGAGTTGCGGACCATCAAGCTATTCCAGGCGCCCTTGTGTCAGGTCATGAAAGCGCTGTAACCGTTGCTACTAAGGCAATAAACTCTATCGGAAAATCCGATTTTTAGCAGTAAAAAATATCGGTTGACTTTAAAAAACGTCCGCGGTTAAATTACATTTTTACGTGAGTAATAATAATTTAAGGGACCGTGATGATTGATGAAGACGATTTAGACTTAAATGAATTAGACGACAAAGATCTTGTTGAGCAAATTCAAGACGATTTATACGACGGATTAGCCGCTGAAGTAACCGAAGGTACGGAGATTTTACTCTCTCGTGGCTGGGATGCGAACGATGTTTTGGGCGAGGCCTTAGTCGGTGGCATGAAAATCGTTGGCGTTGACTTCAGAGACGGTATCCTGTTTGTTCCCGAAGTGCTGAAATGTGCGGGTGCAATGAAAGGTGGCATGAAAATTCTACGCCCAATTCTTGCAGAGGCTGCAGAAGACACCTCTTTGGGTAAGTTTGTGATTGGTACGGTTAAAGGTGATATCCACGATATTGGCAAAAACCTTGTGGGCATGATGCTTGAGGGCGCTGGTTTTGAAGTGATTGACCTAGGCATTAACAACCCAGTTGAAAACTATCTTGAGGCTGTTGATAAGCATCAGCCAGTGATTGTGGGCATGTCAGCTCTATTGACAACGACTATGCCGTATATGGGTGTTGTTTCCGAAGAGTTTGAAAAACGCGGTCTGCGTAAAGACATTCACATGATGTGTGGTGGTGCGCCACTTAACCAAGAGTTTGCAGACGCGATTGGTGTGCCGGCTTACGGCCGTGATGCAGCACGTAGTTCGGAAATGGCAGAGACTCATGTGCGCGACCGAAAAAACAAACGTGCACACAGATAAAAAACGTCTTGTTCTCGGCTGCGGAGCGCTCGTTTACGACCTTCTTCGACTGATTGAACAAAATCCGGGTTTATCAGATAAGGTTAAATTGCAGTGTTTACCAGCAAGCTGGCACAACAATCCGCAATTGATAGCCCCGGGCGTGGATGATTATTTAGCTAAGCATGGCAATCTTTATGAGGATATCTATATTGCTTATGCAGATTGTGGCACAGGTGGAGCGCTCGATAGGGTTATCGAAAAATACCAGGCAAAACGCATTGGCGGCGCTCATTGTTATGAGTTTTTTGCAGGCTCTGAAGTCTTCCAAGAAATGGCCGAGCAGGAGTTGGGCACATTCTACCTAACCGATTACTTGGTCAAGAATTTCCAAAGACTCATGATTAAGGGTATGGGCTTGGATCGTTACCCTGAGTTGTTTGATGTTTATTTTGCCAATTATAAAAAATTGGTGTATTTGGCGCAAACTGAAAATGAACAGTGGCAAAGGGAGGCTGCACAGTATGCAAAAGACTGGGGCTTTGAGTACGAATACAAGTTGGTGGGTACGGGCTATTTAGACTGTGTCTTTGATGATATTGAAATAATGCCATTGGCAAGCGAAGAAAATTAAGATGTATAAAGCAAGATTATTTGCCAGTAAACATGCGAGAGCTTATGAGGCGATGTATAACGCTTCGTCGCCTATTATTTTGGCGTCTCTTAGGCTTGTGCAAAAACTAACAAAAGGCAAGCTTGACAAGCCAATTACTTGGGCCGAAAAGAAAATCAAGGGTTTTTTGTTTGATTGTCAAATGTGCGGCAATTGTATACTTTCAACAACAGGCATGACGTGCCCAATGAACTGCCCAAAAACCCTTAGAAATGGTCCTTGTGGTGGTGTTCGTGCCAATGGTAATTGTGAAGTTAAACCAGAAATGAAATGTGTTTGGGTTGAGGCTTGGCGTGGCTCAAGAGAAATGAAACACAATCATAAGATCCAAGAAATTCAATTTGCGGTAAATCACGAACATAAGGGTTCGAGCGCTTGGATTCGACTGGCGAATGAAGACGTTAAGGCAAAATAGCAATGGTATCCGACGAATCAATCAAAATTAATCCGGAATATGTTTACCATCCGGGTAACCCATTGCCAGAAATTGAAGGCCATGTTTCACGTGGAAGATTCGAACGCGTTCTAAAACGCGGTGAGTTTGCGGTAACGACAGAATTGGCGCCACCGGATTCTGCCGATCGTACCGAAGTTTTTCACGAAGCGGCGATGTTTGATCATGTGGTTGATGCGATTAATGCGACCGACGGTTCGGGCGCAAATTGTCATATGTCGAGTGTTGTTGTTTGTGCATTGTTAGCCCATATTGGCTATTCGCCGATTCTGCAAATTTCTTGTCGAGACAAAAACAGAATTGCTATTCAAGGTGACATTTTGGGCGCAGCGGCACTCGGAATTGGCAATGTATTGGCATTAACAGGTGACGATGTCAGTGCCGGCGATCAACCAGAAGCGAAACGCGTTTTTGACTTGGACAGCATTTCGTTATTGTCTACTATTATAAAGATGCGTGATGAGTCGGTACTACTCAGTGGTCGAAAGTTGACAGAGCCGCCAAAAATGTTTGCCGGCAGCACCATCAATCCTTTTGTGCCCCCTTTTAAATCCAGAGTATTGCAAATGGAGAAAAAAATTGATGCGGGTGCACAATTTATTCAGACGCAGTACTGCTTCGATATGCCAATGCTAAAAGCTTTTATGTCGGAAGCTGTCGATAAAGGCCTCACGGAGCGTGCCTTTATTTTGCCAGGCGTGGGTACATTGGCATCTGCAAGAACAGCAAAATGGATGAGGAGTAATGTGCCTGGTGTGCATATTCCTGATAGTGTTATCAAGCGTTTAGAAGGCGCAGAAAACCAGAAGAAAGAAGGTCAAAAGATTTGCGTTGAGCTGATGCAACAAGTCAAAGAACTTGAGGGCGTTAGTGGCGTGCATGTGATGGCGTACAAGCAAGAGCAGTACGTCGCAGAGATGGTCAAAGATTCGGGCGTTCTTGGCGACAGAAAGCCTTGGGCGCCTAAGAATGAGTATTAATTAGTTTACGGAGTAAGAAAGAAATGACAACAACAACTTTATCATCAGCAAAGAAAGAAGTGACGATTGGTTTTGGCCACCCTTTTGTTATGATTGGTGAGCGTATCAATCCTACAGGCAGAAAAATTCTCGCCGAAGAGATGAAAAATGGTGATTATTCACGCGTCGTAGCAGACGCCATCGCCCAAGTAGAGGCTGGCGCACAAATGCTGGATATTAATGCCGGTATTCCACTGGCCGACGAGCCTGCAATTCTAGCGGAAGCTATTCGTCGCGTACAAGCGGAGGTCGACGTGCCTTTATGCATTGATTCGTCTATTATTGAGGCGCTTGAAGCTGGCCTTGCGGCTTATGATGGCCGTGCACTGGTGAATTCAACGACCGGTGAGACTGAAGTTTTAGAGCGTGTTTTGCCTTTGGTAAAAAAATACGGCGCGGCCGTTGTTGCGATTTCTAATGACGAAACAGGTATCAAGCAAGATCCAAATGAGCGTTTTTTGGTTGCAAAGAAAATTGTAGAGCATGCAGCGGATTACGGTATTAAGCCTGAAGACGTTGTTGTGGATCCGTTGGTAATGCCAATTGGTGCGATTTCGCAAGCTGGCAATCAAGTGTTTGATTTGGTTCGTCGTTTGCGTGCCGAATTAAAAGTAAATACAACTTGTGGCGCTTCCAATGTGAGCTTTGGTTTGCCTCAGCGTAATGGCATTAATAACGCATTCTTGCCGATGGCGATTGTGGCCGGAATGACTTCGGCGATTGTTAATCCATTGCATGCTGAATTGGTACAAGCAATCAGAGCGGCAGACGTATTAACGGGTGTTGATGACGGTTGTGTTGCATGGATTAGGGCATATAAAGATCCTTCGGCGGAAGGTGCTGATGGTCGCGAAGGACGTCGTCGTAGAAAGCGCGCTTAATTATTATTACTATGGCTGATATTGAATACAAAGGATCTTGTGTTTGCGGTCAAACGGCTTATGTAGCGTTTGATTTGTCGGATGTGTCCTTTTGTCATTGTCAGCAGTGTCGCAAGATGACTGGCCACTATATGGCTGCTTGTCAGGCGCAAAGAGATAAAATAACAATCAGTGGTGAGATTAAATGGCACTATACACACGAGGGGTCGCGCCACGGTTTTTGTGAAAATTGTGGGGCGCATATGTTTTGGCAGAACGACACTAGGCCAACAATTAGCGTCACGGCAGGCAGTCTAGATGATTCGAAAGGTTTAGGCGTGCGGCACCATGTTTTTATCGAAGAAAAAAGCTGCTATTATGAAATTAATGCCAACGAGCCGCAATTTGAAGGCTACGGTAATAGCAAAACAAAGAGAGGCGAGTAATCGTGGACGATATTCAGCAAATTTGTTTTACACCGTCGGGTCGCCAATACAAAGGCGAAGTTGGTGATACGCTGTTGCAAGTTGCTCAAGACGCGGGCGTTGCAATTCGTTCGTTATGCGGCGGCTACGGTCAATGTCACCAATGTTGGATTGAGGTTTCAGAAGGAACACATTCGAAGTTTGGCGTTGATTGCAAGCCAGAGAACGTCAGCGGCATTACTCGACTTGAAAGACAGCTGATTGAAGAAAATCCGAAATATCAAGGCAAGCGGCTCGCATGCCAAACCTGCATTCAAGGCGATTTGGTTATTGACGTGCCGGAAGAGTCTCAAGAACATTTAGCCTACATAAGTAAGAAAAACGCCAAGCAAGATTACAATATTTCGACCACTATTGAGTTGATCCATTGCACTTTGGATGAGCCTACTTTGGATGAAAACCCTTCAGCCTCAGAAAACCTACTTGAGCAATTACAAAAACAAGACATTCAGGCGACATTTGATTTTAGTTTGCTTAGAGAGCTTCAGCCCCTAATTCATGAGACCAAGGGTGTTCTCAGTGTTGCTGTGCGCGACAATAAAGAGGTTGTTGCTGTTTATCCACAAGGCGAGCATCAAATTATTGGTGCAGCTGTTGATATTGGCTCAACCACATTAGCAGTCTATGTGTATGACTTAGTAACAGGACAATTGCTGTTTGAGTCGAGCGCAATGAATCCGCAAATTCGCTACGGCGAAGACCTAATGTCCCGAGTTTCCTATGTCATGATGAACAAAGGCGGTGACAAGAAACTCACCGATGCCGTGCGTGGCAAATTAACAGAAATGTTTCACGAGGCTTGTGATGAGCTAAAACTGGGCAGAGATAAATTACTAGAAATTGTATTGGTTGGTAACCCGATCATGCATCATTTGTTTTTTGGACTTTCACCAGTGGAGTTAGGTCAGTCGCCATTTACTTTGGCAACTCGTGAATGGCTGGATATTGATGCCAAAGATTTGGGCCTTGATTTGTACGCAAAAACAAGAATTTCGTTTTTGCCACTGATTGCCGGTCACGTGGGTGCAGACACTGCAGCGGCCTATTTGAGTCAAATGCATATCATGAACAACAAAACCACTTTGTTGGTGGATATTGGCACCAACGCTGAAATTATGTTGGCTAAAAATGGCAAAGTGTACGCCACTTCTTCGCCAACAGGCCCGGCTTTTGAGGGTGCGGAAATCTCTTCAGGGGTACGTGCTACACATGGCGCTATTGAGCGCGTCAGGATTGATAAAGACACACTTGAAGTGCGTTACAGAATGATTGGCACGGAAGCTTGGTCTGACGAAGAAGACTTCAAGAAAGTCAAACAAAAGGCTGTTGGCATTTGTGGCAGTGGCATTATCGAAGCGATTGTTAGTTTTGCTGAGGTTGGCATTATTGACCAAAGCGGCCTTTTCGTTCAGTCTAGTGCGCCTGAAAGGTTTTCAAAAATAGGCAATACCACAAGGTTTTTGCTTGTTGATCAAGGCGAGCAATCGATATATATTGAGCAGGTTGATATTCGATCCATTCAGTTGGCAAAAGCAGCGCTTTCAGCAGGCGTGAGTTTGTTAATGGATTACCAAGAATGCACAGAGTTTGAGCAAGTGCTTTTGGCGGGCGCGTTTGGCGCACATCTTGATGCACGATATGTGGCTTTATTGGAGATTATTCCGAGTGCTACAGAGGAAGTGATTACTTCTGTTGGTAATGCGGCTGGCATTGGTGCCAGTATGGCGTTGCTGGACGTAGGTAACAGGAAGAAGATTATTGATGCAGTGGCCGAGGTGATTAAAATCGAGAGTGCCACCGAAGCGAAATTTCAAGATTATTTTGTTGATGCAATGAAGTTCAGTGTATCGCCAATTAAAGAGCAAAAAATTAATAGAACCAGACGCCGTAGAAGAGCGTCTTAGAGATACCATAGGGGAAAAACATGGCAAGAGAAAGAAGAAGACGTAGAGGCGGTGGCGAGTCAGAGAAGCCAGCAATACCAAAACCACCAGCCTATATTACGCGCAAAATTCCACATTACAGTATTCTAAGTGATGAGGATTTAAGCATTATTGAAGAAAACGCCGACACCATTCTTGAAGAAATTGGCATTGTCTTTTCTGAGGATCAAGAGGCGCTGGATATCTTTGGCGCGGCAGGCGCCAATATTGATGGCGACCGCGTGCGCTTTCCAAGAGGTATGTGCCGTAAAATTATTCAAGATTCTGCACCGAAGGTTTTTACTCAATACGCTCGCAACCCTGAGAAAAGTGTTGTTATAGGTGGCGATAGTATGGTTTTGGTGCCAGCTTACGGCTCGCCGTTTATTCACAATCTTGACGAAGGACGTCGTTATGCGACGATTGAAGATTTTCGTAATTTTGTCAAATTGGCGTATATGTCGGACAATCTTCACCATTCCGGTGGCACAATTTGTGAGCCTTGCGATTTACCAGTAAACAAACGTCATTTCGATATGGTCTATAGCCATATTAAGTATTCTGATAAGCCTTTTATGGGCTCAGTGACCGCCGCTGAACGCGCACAAGACACGGTTGATATGGCCAAGATTGTGTTTGGCGATGACTTTGTCGATCAGAACTGTGTTTTGATTAGTTTGATTAATGCCTCTTCACCGATGTCTTTTGATGACACGATGTTGGGCGCATTGAAGGTTTATGCGAGAAACAATCAAGCTTGTATTGTTACACCATTTATTGTTGCCGGTGCGATGGCACCTGTGACAGCTGCTGGCGTTGCTGCGCAAAGCTTGGCTGAAGGCATGGCGGGTATGGCATTTGCTCAATTGATACGCCCTGGTGCGCCGATTGTTTATGGTAACTTTGTCACAGCGATGTCAATGAAATCGGGTGCGCCAACCTTTGGCACGCCAGAAGCCGCCCATATGATGAACATCTCGGGCGCGCTTGCAAGACGATTGGGTGTGCCGTTTAGAAGTGGCGGTGGTTTTAATGGTGCCAAGATGCCGGATGCACAAGCCGGTTATGAAGCGGCCAACACCATGCAAGCAACGATTAATGCCAGTGTTAATTTCAATCTGCATACCGCCGGTTGGCTTGAGGGTGGTTTGTGTATGAGTTACGAGAAGTTCATTCTAGACGTAGATCAAGCGGGCATGATGCGTGTATCGGTCGAGGGTATCGATATGAGCGAGAACGGCCAGGCAATGGATGCGATTCGTGAAGTTGGCCCTCAGTCTCATTTTTTAGGCTGCAAGCACACCGAGAAAAACTTTAAAACAGCGTTTTATATGTCGGATGTTTTGGATGACAATAGCTTTGAGCAATGGGTTGAAGACGGCTCTAGGGATACGGCAGCTATTGCCGCAGAGAAATACAAGCAAATGCTTGCCAGCTACGAGCTACCACCACTAGATCCGGCAATCGATGAAGCCTTGCTTGCATACATCAATGAACGCAAGAGCAGTTTTGAGGATTCTAATATATAAGGGCCGGGTTAAGTTATCCAGTGATTTGAATTCACGTAGGTATGAATTTTTTGACTATTGCTTTAGTGGAAAAATAAGATAATACGCGTCAGAATTTAATTTTTAAGAGAGGTAGAGCTCATTTTCACTGGAATTTAATAATATTCCGAGTGATGATGGGTTCTTATACCTCTCTATTTTTATTTTTATACTATATTCAGGAGAATACATGAGCGAATATAAATCAGATATTGAGATTGCAAGAGAAGCCACTGGCGAGCATATTAATGACATTGGCGCAAAATTAAATATCAGGCAAGAGGATTTAGTACTTTTTGGTCATGATAAGGCGAAGATTTCTTGGCAAGCTATTGAGGCCGCACAAGGCAACGAAGATGGCAAGCTAATTTTGGTTACTGCGGTAACGCCAACACCAGCCGGCGAAGGTAAGACAACAACTTCAGTTGGTCTAACAGACGGCCTTAATAAAATTGGCAAGCAAGCAACAGTATGTTTGCGTGAGCCGAGCTTAGGTCCTTGTTTTGGTATGAAAGGTGGTGCTGCCGGTGGTGGTTACGCTCAAGTCATTCCAATGGAAGATATTAACCTGCACTTCACAGGTGACTTTCACGCCATCACATCTGCACACAGTTTATTGTCTGCAATGATTGATAACCACATTTACTGGGGCAACTCACTAAACATCGATAGCAGAAAAGTTGCCTTCCGTCGTGTTGTTGATATGAACGATCGTTCACTTCGTTCAATTACTTCATCTTTAGGCGGCTCAACAAACGGCTACCCACGTGAAGACGGTTTTGATATTACCGTGGCATCAGAAGTTATGGCGATTTTCTGTCTTTCTGAAAACCTAGCAGAGCTAGAAGAAAGACTGGGCAACATCATTGTTGCTTATACGCGTGAAATGGTTCCGGTGAGAGCGAAGCAAGTCAACGCTCACCATGCGATGACAGTATTACTTAAAGATGCTTTCAGGCCAAATATCGTACAAACATTAGAAGGTAACCCGGCGATCATTCACGGCGGTCCATTCGCTAACATTGCTCACGGTTGTAACTCAGTAATTGCCACTAAGACAGCGCTTAAAATGTCTGAATACACAGTAACAGAAGCTGGCTTCGGTGCCGACTTAGGCGCTGAAAAGTTCTTCAACATTAAGTGTCGTAAAGCAGGCTTAGCACCGGATGCGGTGGTATTGGTTGCAACGATTCGTGCGTTGAAGCACCAAGGCGGCATTGCTAAAGACCAATTAAACGTTGAGAATACAGAAGCACTACTTAAGGGTTGTGTAAACCTAGGCAGACACATTCGTAACTTAAGTCAGTTTGGCGTTCCAATCGTTGTTGCTATTAACAACTTTGTTACAGACACTGAAGCTGAATTTGAAGTGATCAGAGAGTACTGCAAGCAGTTCCATATTGACGTGAGTGTTTCAAGTCACTGGGAGCACGGTGGTGATGGTGCGATTGACTTGGCTGAAAAAGTTGTTGCATTGGCTGAATCCGGCGCCTCTCAATTCAAGACACTTTACGACGATGAAATGCCATTGTTCGAGAAAGTTGAAACAATCGCTAAGACACTTTACCATGCCGACGAAGTATTGGCTGATAAAGTTGTTAGAGACAAGCTTGCTTGGTTCCAAAACAACGGCTTTGGTCATTTACCAGTGTGTATCGCTAAAACACAATATTCATTCTCAACAGACCCACAATTACTAGGTGCGCCTACAGGTCACTCTATGTCAATCCGTGAAGTAAGATTATCAGCGGGTGCGGAATTTGTGGTGGTGGTTTGTGGTGCGATTATGACAATGCCTGGTCTACCGAGATCTCCTGCGGCAGACAAGATTCATTTAGATGAAGAGGGCCTAGTACAAGGTTTATTCTAAGAGACCTTTGCATAAATCATTTTAAATTTGATAGTGGGTTTTTTATTATTTTACAAGGCATATTTTTAAAAGCTCTACTTGTTGTCTAGCGAAAAAAATTAACGCAGGAAAATAGTAAAAATCACCTATCCCAAAGGGCTGAGGCTAAAATATGATAAAAAGTGCAGAAAAATTCTCATCAATAGCCAGTGCTATTAATTTTAAATTTTTACACACTTTTTATTCATTTTTATCACTCAGCAAATTTTAAAATGATTGTTGTAAAGATCTCTCTATAAATCATATGGCTGTTAGCGATACAGTTAACTACGATATTCATAAGGTTGAGAATTCAACCATAACGAGTACGAGTGACTGTATCGCAATAGAAGAACCACTTGAGATTATCATACGATATTTCTCAAATGAGGAGTGGGTTGAGGAGCCATTAATGGTTACCATGAGAACGCCGGGCGATGATGATTCATTGGTTTTCGGTATTTTGTTTTCTGAAGGCGTCATTAATGACAAAAGCGCAATTGAAAGCATTGCGCCAAGAGGCACAAATAAAGGCCTCTACGATGTTGATAATTCTTTGCTGGTGACACTAGGCAAGGGAAATCAACTGGATTTAAAGAATTTGCAGCGCCATTTTATGGTGAGTTCTAGCTGCGGAGTTTGTGGCAAAGGCACGTTGAATGCGATTGAAATTGCCTACGAGCCTCAGATAGAAAAATTAACACCCCTTGTGAGCGTTGATTTGATTACAAAATTGCCTGATATATTGAGGGCAAAACAAGAACAGTTTGCCAATACTGGCGGCGTTCATGCTAGCGGTCTTATTAGTGCTAGCGGTGAGTTGCTGCATTTGGCTGAAGATGTAGGTAGGCACAATGCGCTAGATAAGCTCATTGGCTATGTTAGGTGTAGGGATATGCTTAATCCGAGCGAACAATTTGTCATGTGTTCGGGAAGGTTGGGCTTTGATATCATCCAAAAAACGCTGATGGCGGGAATAGGAATGATAGCTGGAATTGGGGCGCCAACCTCGTTAGCTCTAGATCTAGCACGGAAGTTTGATATTACTTTGATTGGTTTTATCAAGAAAAACAAATATAATATTTATAATGGTGCATGGCGCATCAAAGATTAGTCCTAGGAGATTAAATGTCTAGAAATATCAGTTTATTGTCAGGCAAGAAAGACGACAAAAACCCATTGTTTGGTAAAATTGCAGCAAGCTCTACTGAAGTTACCGACAACCAGTTAGCTGGCGAGTACAACTTAGGTGTTTCAACTATCCACGGCGCCAAGAGTTTTTACGATTTCTTTAGTGAAGACTTCAAAAGCAAAAAAGCCTACGTTTGTACGGGCAGTGCTTGTCTTTGTCGGGGCACACAAGACGCAGTTACTGAAAAACTAGGCGCTAAATTTGGTGCTGATAATGTTGGCGAGATTGTTTGCCTGGGCAGATGTTACGAAAACAGTTCGTTCCACTATGAAGGCAAGAATTATTCTGGTGATGACATTAACAAATTAGACAGCATTATTGCTGGTGAGCACACCAGTCCAGCGTACACAATGAAGTCTTATTCTGATACTTCATTCTTAGTCGAAGATGAGGTTTTCTCTAGCTACGACGATTTCAAAGAATTACTAGAAATTTGCTTTGCAGCAGATAAAGCAGAGTTAATCAGCACCCTTAAAGAATCCGGCCTACGTGGTCGCGGTGGCGCAGGCTTCCCTACTGGTATGAAGTGGGAATTCTGTCAAGCACAAGAAGCGAGCGCTAAGTACGTTGTTTGTAATGCCGATGAAGGCGATCCAGGTGCATTTTCTGACAGGTATTTACTGGAAGAGCAAACGCTTAAAGTATTGTTTGGTATGGCCATTTGTGGTTATCTAATTGGTTCAAAACAAGGCTTCCTATACATTCGCGGCGAATACCCAGAATCGATTAAAGCAACCGACGATGCGCTGGCTAAATTGCGCGAGCTCGGTTTATTGGGCGATAATATTCTAGGCACTGGTTTTGACTTTGACATGAGTGTTGTTGAAGGCCAAGGCGCCTACATTTGTGGTGAAGAAACAGCACTAATCGCCTCGATCGAAGGTCGACGCGCTGAAGTGGATGTTCGCCCTCCATTCCCAACGGTTGAAGGCTTGTACAAAAAACCAACCGTGGTCAATAACGTTGAGAGCTTAGCCGCAGTGCCAGCCATCTTTAAGCTTGGCGGCGAGTCCTTCAAGAAAATTGGAAACGGTCGTTCGACAGGCACCAAGCTAATTTCTTTGGACGGCTACTTTAACAAGCCGGGCTTGTACGAGGTGGATATGGCCACACCAATGAGTTACATCATTGATGAAATAGGCGGCGGCTTTAACGATGACATTAAAGTCATTCAAGTTGGCGGTCCACTGGGCGGCTGCGTCCCGATTGATATTCTGCGTACATTGACGCTAGATTTTGAGTCGTTTGATGAGGGTGGCTTCTTAATGGGTCACGCGAGCTTTGTTTGTATTCCTGAGTCATTTTCAGCGGTAGAGTATGCCAAACACCTGTTTGAATTCACTGCTCACGAGTCATGTGGCAAGTGCTTCCCATGCCGTTTGGGTGCTACTCGCGGCAAAGAAATGTTACAATCAGCGATAGAAGACAATCAAAAATTCTCAGAAGAGCTGATTCAAGATTTATTAGAGACAATGGAAGTAGGTTCATTATGCGCACTAGGCGGCGGCTTACCACTTCCTGTTAAAAACCTACTCGAGCATTGCGCTGACGAGTTTAAACCTTATATGGAGAAATAATATGTCAGATAATCCACAGGGCGTATTTATTGATGGTGTTGAGTTTCCTTTCGATGACTCGAGTTCAGTTCTGGAATTTTCTAACAGATCATTGGGTGATAAGATTATTCCAACCCTTTGTGATGATGTCAATCTAAAGCCTTATGGTGCTTGTCGAGTTTGCTCTGTAGAAATTCAGTACAACGAAGACGGCCCTAAGAGAACAGTTGCCTCATGCCACACACCAATCAGTCCAGGTATGCGTATTTACACCAACTCTGATAGCATCAAAAAACTGCGTAGAAACATCGTTGAATTAGTTTTAAGTGACCACCCACCCGAGTGTTTGACTTGTGAAGTGAACGGCAACTGTGAGCTGCAAGATGTGGCTGCCAGTGTTGGTGTGAGAAAAATTCGTTATGCCAAAGGCGCCAACCATATTGACCGTGAAAAAGACCTAAGCCATGCTTATATGCGTATGGACTTGTCGAAGTGTATTAACTGTTCACGTTGTGTGCGTGCTTGTGATGAAGTTCAAGGTCAATTTACATTGACGATGACAGGCCGTGGTTTTGAATCTCGTATTACGACTGATAACGACATGTTATTCGGTGATTCGTCGTGTGTTTCGTGTGGTGCTTGTGCGCAAACTTGCCCAACATCAGCGATTTCAGACGTGTTCCAATCAAAGTCCGTTGAAGCAGATAAAACAGTGCGTACAGTTTGTGCTTACTGTGGCGTAGGCTGTAATTTAGAAGTAGCGGTTAAGAACAACGAAGTGTTATCAATTCGTGCACCGCAAGATGCGGTTAATGCTGGCCATACATGCTTGAAAGGTCGTTATGCCTTTAAATTCTACAACCATGAAGACCGTTTAACCTCACCATTAATTCGTAAAAATGGTGAACTGGTTCCATGTTCATGGGATGAGGCATTCGGTTATATTAAAGACAAGTTTGAGTCTATAAAAGCAGAGCACGGTCCAGACGCGATTGCAGGTATTTCTTCAGCGCGTTGTACCAATGAAGAGAATTTCCTATTCCAAAAAATGATTCGACAAGTGGTTGGCACTAACAATGTTGATTGTTGTGCGCGTGTATGTCACTCACCGACAGCTTGGGGCATGCAACAAGCCTTTGGTACCGGTGCAGGCACAAATTCAACGGCCGATATCCCATTAGCGGACTTGATGATTGTTATTGGTGCGAACCCATTAGCTGCTCACCCAGTAACGGGGGCGAAAATCAAGCAACAAGCGATGTCTGGCGCAACGTTAATCGTTGTCGACCCAGTTAAAACCGAGCTTGCTCGTATGGCTGACCATCACTTGCAGTTAAAGCCAGGTACAAATGTTGCCCTGCTCAACATGATGCAATACTTCATTGTTGAGGCCGGCCTATTGGATCACAAATTTATTGAAGATCGCTGTGAAGGTGGCGCTGAATTTATTGAGCAAATTAAAGAACTTGACGTTGATGCAATGTCGGTAATTTGTGGTCTTGATAAAGAAGCCGTTAAAGCAGTGGCAATTGCTTATGCTAGTGCTAGCAATGCGATGGAATTCCATGGTTTAGGTGTGACTGAGCATTCACAGGGCTCACAAACAGTGATGTTAATTGCCAACCTAGCAATGATGACGGGCAACCTAGGTCGTCCAGGTGTTGGCGTCAATCCACTGCGTGGCCAGAACAACGTGCAAGGTGCAGCTGACATGGGTTGCCAACCGCATCATGGTCCAGGTTATTTATGGATGAACCAGAAAGAAGTTCAAGAATATTACGAAGATAAATTTGGCGTTCCATCACCAACTACCGACGGTAAGAAAATCCCTGAAATGTTTGATGGTGCCATTGATGGCTCAGTGAAGGCGCTTTGGATTTTTGCCGAAGACGTTGTGCAAACAGATCCAAACACTCACCATGTTAAGAAGAGCATGGAGGCGTTGGATTTGCTTGTTGTGCAAGAGATCTTTATGACAGAAACATCGAAGATGGCCGATGTTGTACTTCCTGGTACAACTTTCCTTGAGAAGAGCGGTACGTTTACCAATACTGAACGTAGAATCCAACGAGTGAATGCCGCAGTTAAGCCGCTTAAAGGCTGTAAAACTGACGGTCAAATCATTGTTGAAATGATGCGTACTCTAGGCTTTGACCAGCCAGACTATGATGCAGCCGAAGTGCTTAAAGAGATTGCTGATGTTGTTTCATTCTTTGAGGGCGTTACTTGGGAAGGTTTAGGCGCCAGCCCAATGGGTCTGCAGTGGCCAGTGAACAAGAAAGGCGAGGACACACAAATTCTACACATTGGCGAGTTCAAGATTGGCAAAGGCAAGTTCCATTACTACGATTGGAGAGAGTCTGAAGAGTTGGTTCAGCACAAAGACAAGTATCCGTTTATTTTGACTACCAGTCGTGAGCTTCAGCATTACAACTGCGCAACGATGACCCGCCGTACGTCAAACGTAGAACTCTTGACAAAAGATGTGATTATGCTTAATCCGAAAGATGCAAAAGCGAAAGACCTTATTACAGGTGATCGTGCGACATTGAAATCGGATCGTGGCGAAATCACCCTTGACGTTCAAGTGACTGATCGTGTTAAGAAAGGCGTTGTTCGTACAACGTTCCACTTCCCCGAAGTGCTTATTAACGAAGTTACCAGTGCGGTAACAGACGAAGAAACCCAATGTCCTGAGTATAAGATTGTGGCAGTGGACGTCTTAAAAGCCTCTTAAGGGCTTCTAAAAGAAAGACCAAAACAAGCCTCTATTCGAGGCTTGTTTACTATTAAATTTAGTAACGTCTTTTGAGCTTTTTCTTGTTCAGAATGCGCGTTGCAATTTCCTCGATCGATATTTGACTGGTATCGAGAAAAGGCACCTTGTTTTCAGCAAAAATATCCTCAGCACGTCTAACTTCTTTTCGACATTGATTAATCGAAGCGTAGCCGCTATTTGAACGGCGCTCGTTTCGGATGTTTTGTAAGCGCACAGGATTGATACTAAGGCCAAACAGTTTGTCTTTGTGCTGTCTTAATTCCTTTGGTAAATGCATGGTATGCAAGTCTTGTTCGATCAAGGGGTAGTTGGCCGCATAAATGCCGTATTGCAGTGCTAAAAATAAACAAGTTGGGGTTTTTCCAGAGCGCGAAACACCGGTTAAGATGATGTCGGCATTGTCGTAGTTTTGTGTGTTTAAGCCGTCGTCATTTGTGAGCGAAAAATTAATACTATCTATACGGTTGGCATAGGTTTTGATGTCGGTAACACCGTGTGAGAGTCCTGCTGCATGAGAGGATTTCTCGCCAAGCGTATCCTCCATTTTTGAAATAAAAGTTTCGAAAAAATCAAATACAACACCACCGCAATGCTCAAGCACTTGGCGATATTCATTTTTGATTTGGGTGCTAAATATTAGCGCAGGCTGGCCATCGGCTTTAGAGGCCACTTTGATTTTCATGGCGGCTTTTTCGGCTTTTTCAAGACTGTCGATAAAAGCCAGATTAACGCGTTTAAATTCAATGTTGCCAAATTGAGTGAGCAAGCTGTTGCCCAGAGCTTCGGCGGTAATACCTGTTCGGTCGGAGACAAAGAAAACGGTTCTCATGGCGCTATCTTAACAGTATTAGAGTTCGCCTAGACGATTCCAAGTTTCAACCACAGTGTCTGGGTTAAGAGAAATGCTACTAATGTTTTGTTGCAATAACCACTGTGCTAAATCGATATGATCGGACGGCCCTTGACCACAAATACCAATATACTTTCCTTGGCGATGACAAGCATCAATCGCCATCGAAATCATTTTTTTGACTGCTGGATTGCGCTCGTCAAAACCCTCTGCAACAAGGCCTGAGTCTCTGTCCATACCAAGTGTTAACTGTGTCATGTCGTTTGATCCAATAGAAAAACCATCAAAATATTCAAGAAATTCATCGGCTAAAATAGCGTTTGACGGCAGTTCACACATCATGATAATTCGCAAACCGTCTTTGCCGCGTTCAAGGCCATTTTCTTTCAGTAGTTTGATTACTTTAGCTGCTTCATCGGTGGTACGCACGAATGGGATCATGATTTCCACATTGGTGAAGCCCATCTCGTTTCTCACTTTTTTTAGCGCTTGGCATTCAAGCTCAAAGCACTGACGGAATTCTTCTGAGATATAGCGTACCGCCCCTCTAAAGCCAATCATCGGATTTTCTTCATGGGGCTCGTAACGATCACCTGCGTAGAGGTTGGCGTATTCATTCGATTTGAAATCTGACATGCGAATAATCACTGGAGAGTTGGCAAAACTAGCAGCAATCGTCGCAATGCCTTCGGTCAGTTTTTCAACATAAAAGTCAACCGCCGAGTTGTAACAAGAAGTCTTAGCTTCGATTTCAGTTTGTAATTCCCTAGGCAATTGATCAAATTCAAGTAGCGCCTTAGGGTGAATGCCTATGGTGTTATTAATAATAAATTCAAGGCGCGCAAGGCCAACACCTGCATTCGGTATATTGGCGAAATCAAAGGCGCGAGAGGGGTTGCCAACATTCATCATAATCTTAACAGCCACTTCCGGCAAAGTACCTATGGCGGTGTGTGTATGCTCAAAGTCTAAAATACCTCGATATACTCGCCCAGTATCGCCTTCCGAACAGCTTGCGGTGATTGGCTGGCCATTTGCAAGTACTTGTGTCGCATTGCCACAACCAACGATAGCAGGCACACCTAATTCACGGGCAATAATGGCGGCATGACAAGTTCGACCGCCACGGTTGGTAATAATTGCTGAAGCTAATTTCATTACCGGCTCCCAGTCGGGATCGGTCATGTCCGTCACCAAAACATCACCTTGCTTCACTTGATTCATTTCAGACAAGTTTTTAATTACGCGGACAATGCCAGCACCAATTTTTTGACCAATAGCGCGTCCTTCGACTAACACCTCGGATGAATCTCTCAGTCGGTATCTCTCAATCTGTTGTGAAGTGTTTTGGCGACTTTTTACTGTTTCAGGGCGCGCTTGGACAATATAAAGCTCGCCGTCGTTGCCATCGAGTGCCCATTCAATGTCCATCGGTCTGCCATAATGCTCTTCGATAGTCATCGCATAATGAGCCAATTGTTGTATTTGAGTGTCATCTAAACTGAATAATCTACGGTCATGTTCATCAACAGACACTATTTCAACGGGCTCGCTCGAAGCAGTGCCAGCGTATATCATCTTGATGGCCTTAGAACCAAGTTTACGAGACAGAATGGCGTGCTTGCCAGCGCTTAAAGTTGGCTTGTGCACATAGAATTCATCTGGATTAACGGATCCTTGAACAACGGTCTCTCCAAGGCCGTAAGCAGCTGTGATGAAAACCACATCTTTAAATCCTGATTCAGTATCGAGGGTAAACATAACACCACTAGCGCCAATATCGCTTCGTACCATTTGCTGGATGCCAGCAGAAAGCGAGACTGTTTCGTGTTCAAAGCCTTGGCGTACACGGTAAGAAATTGCGCGATCATTATAAAGCGAGGCGAAGACTTTTTTAATGGCTCTCAGAATATCATCAATTCCACTGACGTTAAGAAAGGTTTCTTGCTGACCAGCAAACGAAGCCTCAGGAAGATCTTCTGCGGTAGCGGATGAGCGTACGGCAAAAGTTGCCTCGCTGCCTAATTTGTCAACAAGTGTCTGGTAGTTGTCCTGAATTGCGAGCAGCAAGACTTCGGGGAAAGGGGATTCCTCAACCCACTGTCGAATCTTCGCACCGGTCGTAGTTAGTGCTTCAATATTGCTGGTATTAAGATTACGCAGCAAGTCGTTGATTTTTTCTTTGAGGTTGGAGTGGCTTAAAAACAATTCAAAAGCGCTAGCTGTGGTTGCGAATCCACCAGGAACGCAAACACCTTTTGCACCAAGTGCGCCAATCATTTCTCCCAAAGAGGCATTTTTACCGCCAACTTTATCAATATCACTTATACCGACTTCATTTAGCCAAACTACGTTTTGAGTCACTTTTTTCCCAAATTTTTATTAATTATAAATCACAATGAGTCTAATATTAATTCGCTGGAGAGCGTGACCATTGTAAAGAGTTTAATTTTAATATACTTAATAATGAAATAATCTATGTTTTAAGTTGAAATATAGTAAAAATATCTCTTATTATTTGCTCCTTTCAAAGTGGAGCATATAACCTTTATTTTTGGCGGCTTTTTGAAATAGGTAATTTATAAAGTTCGAGTGAAATTTTTTCGGGTGTTATGTGGATATTGACGCGCTTTTCTCTAAGGTATAATGCAGGGTTTCTTCACAGTAGTTAAGGCTTTATCATGTCAGAACAAAGAGTATTAGCGAATGCAATCCGCGCCCTAAGTATGGATGCGGTGCAACAGGCTAAGTCTGGTCATCCGGGTGCTCCAATGGGTATGGCTGATATTGCTGAGGTATTGTGGAATTCGCACCTTAAATACAACCCAAGCAATGCCAAGTGGGCAGATCGCGATCGCTTTGTACTCTCAAACGGTCATGGCTCAATGCTGCTTTATTCATTGTTACATTTGACCGGTTTTGATTTAAGTATTGATGAGATCAAAAATTTCCGTCAATTGCATGCAAAAACGCCAGGCCACCCTGAATACGGTTACGCGGATGGCGTTGAAACGACAACAGGTCCGCTAGGTCAAGGCATTACCAACGCGGTTGGCATGGCGATTGCCGAGCGCACATTGGCTGCAACTTTTAATAAACCGGGTCATGCAATTGTTGACCACTTCACTTATGTCTTTATGGGTGACGGCTGTTTGATGGAGGGCTTGTCCCACGAATCATGCGCCATGGCAGGCACATTAGGCCTCGGTAAGCTAATTGCATTTTGGGATGACAACGATATTTCTATTGATGGCCACATTGGTGATTGGATGGAAAAAGGCGTTCCAGGTCGTTTTAAGTCCTACGGTTGGCATGTTATTGCCAATGTTGATGGTCATGATGCTGAAGAAGTGAATGCGGCAATTGCTGAAGCGAAAGCGATGGGTGATAGACCGACATTAATTTGTACGCGCACCGTTATCGGTTTTGGCTCGCCAAACCTTGCAGGTTCGCATGATTGTCATGGTGCGCCTTTGGGTGATGAGGAAATTGCCAAAACTCGTGAGCAATTGGGCTGGAGGCATGCACCATTTGAAATCCCACAAGAGATTTATGACGGTTGGGACCACAAGGCGCAAGGCGCTGAAGTTGAAGAAGACTGGAATGAAAGATTTAAAGCTTATAGAGCCTCTTACCCTAGTGAGGCGAGCGAGTTCGAGCGTCGTACAGCGGGTGATTTGCCGGCTAATTTTTCTGAGGAAATGGACAAGTACATTGCCAAAACTCAGCAAGAGATGCCCAATATTGCCTCTAGAAAAGCTTCGCAAAATGCAATTGAGGCAATGGGTCCAATCGTGCCAGAATTGTTTGGTGGTTCGGCGGACTTAACCGGCTCTAACCTTACGAATTGGTCAGGCTCAGTGGTTGTTAACCACGACAATGCTGATGGTAATTACATCTCATGGGGCGTGCGTGAATTCGGCATGGCGGCGATGATGAATGGCATGGTCCTACACGGTGGCTTCAGGGTTTATGGCGCAACTTTCTTGATGTTTATGGAGTACATGCGCAACTCACTGCGTATGTCGGCATTGATGAAAATTGGCACAATCTATGTTTATACGCACGACTCTATTGGTCTCGGTGAAGATGGCCCAACTCACCAAGCGGTTGAGCAAATCGCAAGCATGCGTGTGATTCCAAACTTCCATACGTGGAGAGCGAGTGATGCAATTGAGTCTGGCGTTTCTTGGAAAGTGGCCATGCAAAGAGGTGATGCACCAACTGCGTTAATCTTCTCCCGCCAGAACTTGACGTCAATGGAGCGAACAGTTGAGCAAGTGGCAAATATTGAGAAGGGCGGTTACGTATTGAAAGATTGTGTTGGCGAGGCGGACGTTATTTTGATTGCGACAGGCTCCGAAGTCTCGCTTGCAGTTGATTCAGCAACAGCAATGTCGGACAAGAAAGTTCGGGTGGTTTCAATGCCATGTACGAATGCATTTGATGAGCAAGATCAAGCCTATAAGGATTCCGTGTTATCACCTGGTGTTAAGCGCGTTGCAATTGAAGCAGGTGTTGCGGATTCTTGGTATAAGTACATTGGTCTTGACGGTGGTCTGGTGGTAATGACAACGTTTGGTGAGTCGGCCCCTGCGGTTGATTTATTTAAACATTTTGGTTTTACAGTAGAGAAAGTTGTTGCTACTGTAGAGTCGGTATTAGGTTAATTTTTTTAGGAGTTAGGGAATGACAATTAAAGTAGGCATTAATGGTTTTGGTCGTATTGGCCGTATGGTTTTTCGTGCTATTGACCAAGATTTTGATGGTCTAGAAGTTGTTGGTGTGAACGATTTACTGGACAATGATTACTTAGCTTATATGCTTAAGTACGACTCAGTCCATGGTCGTTTTGGCAAGGATGTTTCTGTTGAGGATAGCAATTTCGTTATCGACGACAAGAAAATCCGCTTGACAGCGGAGCGTAATCCAGAAGACCTTAAATGGGATGAAATCGGCGCAGACTTAGTCATCGATTGTACCGGCTTCTTCTTGACTGAAGAAAGTTGCCAAGCGCATCTTGATGCTGGCGCAAAGAAAGTCATTCAATCAGCGCCCTCTAAAGACGGCACACCAATGTTTGTATATGGCGTTAATCATGAAACATATGACGGTCAGGCAATTATTTCAGCGGCTTCTTGTACGACAAACTGCTTGGCGCCGGTTGCTAAAGTATTGAACGACAATTGGGGTGTGAAACGTGGCCTAATGACAACGGTTCATGCAGCGACAGCAACACAGAAAACAGTTGATGGTCCGTCCATGAAAGATTGGCGTGGTGGTCGTGGTATTCTAGAGAATATCATCCCTTCATCAACAGGCGCCGCGAAAGCGGTAGGCGTTGTCTTGCCGGAATTAAATGGTAAGTTAACAGGTATGTCTTTCCGCATACCAACTTCAGACGTATCGGTAGTTGACCTTACCGTTGAATTGAATAAAGACACAGATTATGACTCGATTTGTAGCGCAATGAAGAGCGCTTCAGAAGGCGTAATGAAGGGTGTTCTTGGCTATACAGATGAGAAGGTTGTTTCAAGTGACTTCGTAGGCAGTACTTATGCCTCAATTTTTGATTCAGGTGCTGGTATTGCAATGGATTCAACTTTTGTCAAAGTGGTTTCTTGGTACGATAATGAATACAGCTACACTTGTAACTTGCTTCGTTTGGCTGAGTTTGTAACTCAGTAATTACTGCAGGCGGAGAGCATAATGAGCGTAATAAGAATGACTGACCTGGATTTATCCGGTAAGCGCGTTTTAATCAGACAAGATTTAAATGTGCCCATAAAGGATGGTGAGGTTGTTAGTGATAAACGCATTCAAGCCTCTTTGCCAACGATCGTCCAAGCTTTAGAAGCAGGCGCCAAAGTAATACTCACTTCACATCTCGGCAGACCTACTGCTGGTGAATTTGAACCAAGGTTTTCTTTGGCGCCGGTGGCTAGACATTTATCTAAGTTGTTGGGTCAAGAAGTGAGGCTTGTTTCAAACTGGCTTGACGGTGTGGAGCTAAATGATGGCGAAGTGGTTCTTTGTGAAAATGTTAGGTTTAACGAAGGCGAAAAAGAGAACGATGAGGCGCTTTCCAAAAGGATGGCGGCCTTATGTGATATTTGTGTACAAGATGCCTTCGGCACAGCGCACAGAGCTCACGCTTCAACTCATGGTGTGACGCAGTTCGCACCAATCGCTTGTGCCGGCCCACTACTGGTTGGTGAGTTAGAAGCATTAGCAAAGGCCCTAGATAATCCAGCACGCCCTATGGTGGCGATTGTTGGCGGTTCTAAGGTGTCGACGAAATTGACCGTACTAAAGTCTCTCTCAAAGATTGTCGATCAGTTGGTTGTTGGTGGCGGTATTGCTAATACTTTTATTGCTGCACAGGGTAAAGTTGTAGGGCAGTCTTTATGTGAACATGACTTAATCCCAACGGCGCAGGCATTAATGGAGAGCTGTCAGATTACCGTACCAACAGATGTGGTTTGTGGCAAGGAGTGTTCAGAGTTTGCGACAGCTGAAACTAAAAGTGCTGCCAGTGTAGCTGAAGATGATATGATTTTAGATATCGGCCCAAATTCTGCACAGGAGTTGGCAGAAATTATGAAAAATGCAGGCACTATTGTTTGGAATGGCCCATTGGGCGTGTTTGAATTTGACCAGTTTGCAAATGGCACCGAAGTATTGGCGAGAGCTATTGCTGATTCTGATGCCTTCACTATTGCGGGTGGTGGCGATACACTGGCTGCGGTTAGTAAGTATAATATTGAAGACAAAATCTCTTATATTTCAACAGGCGGGGGTGCTTTTTTGGAATTTCTTGAAGGCAAGAAATTACCAGTTGTTGAGGCACTGGAAGCAAGAGAAAGTGAATAATAATTTATAGTTGAAAAGAGAAGATTATCAATGATTTTTAGAAGAACAAAAATTCTCGCTACTTTAGGCCCGGCAACGGACAAGCCCGGTGTATTAGAAGGCATTATCGATGCGGGCGTTAACGTTGTCCGCATTAACTTTTCTCATGGCGAGGCATCAGAGCACTTGGCGCGGGTCGATGCTGTTAGGGCTTACGCCAAAAAGAAAAATACCTATGTTGGTATTTTGATGGATTTGCAAGGCCCAAAAATCCGAATTTCATCCTTTAAAGATGGCAAGATCCAGCTTAATGAAGGCGATAATTTTGTCCTTGACGCAGAATTAGATGCCGATGCTGGCGATCAAAATGCGATTGGCATCAGTTATAAAACATTGCCTAACGAGGTCAAGTTAGATGATGTATTGCTTCTGGATGATGGAAAGATTGTTCTGAGTGTGACAGGTGTAGATGGCGCTAAAATCCATACTGTTGTCACTCAGGCAGGCCCACTGTCTAATAAAAAAGGCATCAATTTAAGAGGTGGTGGTCTAAGCGCCGACGCTCTTACCGAAAAAGATAAAAAAGATATTTTAATTGCCGCTAAAGCAGACGCTGATTATGTGGCCCTTTCTTTCCCTGTGCATGGTGATGACGTCAGAGAGACTAAGAAATTACTTAAAGCAGCTGGCTCTAGAGCGGGTGTTATCTCAAAAATCGAACGTGCCGAGGCTTTAGAGAGTGGCATTATTGAAGACATTATTGAAGAGTCGGCAGGTATTATGGTTGCCCGTGGTGATTTAGGTGTTGAGATTGGCGACCCGCAGCTACCAGCGCAACAAAAAAGATTGATTCAGATGGCAAGATCACAGAATAAGGTTGTCATCACTGCTACGCAAATGTTGGAGTCTATGATTAGCAACCCAATTCCAACGCGTGCAGAAGTGTTTGATGTAGCCAATGCAGTGTTAGACGGTACCGATGCGGTGATGTTGTCAGCTGAAACTGCTGCTGGACAATATCCTATCAACGCAGTTAAAACGATGGTTGAAGTATGTATTGAGGCAGAGAAAAACCCAACCGCAGCCGTGTCACGACACCGCTTGAATGAAGAGTTTAAAGATATTGATGAGACGATCGCACTGAGTGCAATGTATGCGGCAAATCATTTGGGTGTTAAGGTTGTTGCCTCTCTTACCGAATCAGGAAAAACTGCGCTTTGGATGTCAAGAATCAGTTCAAATATTGCTATTTTTGCAATGTCAGAAAATGACAGAACTTTGAGCACAGTAACCTTGTACCGAGGAGTTTACCCATGCAACATGGGTAAGCAAAGTGCTAGCAGCTGGGACAAAGTTAATGAAGCAGTTGTTAACGCATTAATCAAAAACGAAGTTGTAGCGGATGGAGACTTAGTGGTAATTACCAAAGGAATGCACAAGTTCACATTAGGCGGAACAAACGTGATGAAAATTCTTCGTGTTGGCGAAGGCGATTATTAAATATTAAAAAGGGGCGGAAAAAAGAATGATTGAAAAGCAAGATGAGTTGAGAGAAACGGCCAACCTCTTGGCAGCAAAAGGCAAAGGTTTACTTGCTGTTGATGAATCTACACCAACAATTGGTAAGCGCCTTGCGGGAATCAATGTTGAGAACACCGAAGTCAATCGTCAGGCATATCGTGGTATGTTGTTTAATGCACAAGGCTTGGGTGATTACATCAGTGGTGCAATTCTTTTTGAAGAAACCCTTTATCAAGACCACTTAGATGGCGGCACTATGATCGCTAAACTTGAAAAGTTGGGTATTATTCCTGGTATTAAAGTTGACAAGGGACTCAGCCCTTTAGCTGGCGCACATCCTCTAGAGACTTGGTGCAAGGGTTTAGAAGGCCTAGCAGAGCGTACAGCTGAGTATTATGAGCGGGGCGCACGTTTTGCAAAATGGCGTGCTGTATTGCAAATAACTGCTGATGGCTGTCCTAGCGATCTTGCCATCAAAGAAAATGCTTGGGGTTTGGCGCGTTATGCCAGAACTTGCCAAAATTCTGGCCTTGTACCAATCATCGAGCCTGAGATTTTAATGGATGGTGATCACAGTATTGAGCGTACAGCAGAAGCGCAAGAAAAAATTCTTACAGAGGTGTACAAAGCCTGTGAAGAGAACGGTGTTTTGCTAGAAGGTAGTTTATTAAAGCCATCGATGATCGTTTCAGGCGCCGATAATGCCAATAAGGCGAGCCCTGAAGAAGTGGCAAAAATAACGGTACGCACTATGGATCGTTGTGTCCCTGATGCTGTTCCCGGCATTATGTTTCTTTCAGGCGGCTTAACAGAGGAAGATGCCTCTGTTTATCTGAATACGATGAACAGAATGGATCGTAAAAGCCCTTGGAGTATGACATTTTCTTACGGTAGGGCATTACAGCAATCTTGCTTGCAAGCGTGGAAAGATGGCGGTGATGAGGCAGGTAAAAAAGCGCTAATGGCTAGGGCACAGGCCAACTCTGAAGCTTCTATGGGTGATTATGTTGCTGGCTCTCAGCCTTCTTCACAAGCCACTTTATTCGAAGCTGGCTATAAATACTAGCATTTAAAGGCTCGGCAGTCTGCATTGGGAAAATTAGATGCTCTGGTTAGATTGAGCAACAAAGGTATAAAGGTATAATAAGAGGCTCACAATGCGGGCCTTTTTTATTGTTAAATAGAGACCTTTACAACAATCATTTTAAGTTTGATAGTGGGATTTTCTTTATTTTACAAGGCATAATTTTTGAAACTCTACCTGTTGTCTAGCGATAAAATTTAACGTAGGAAGATTGGAAAAATGCCCTGTCCCAAAGGGCTGAGGCTAATAAATGTTAAAAAATTCAGAAAAATTCTCATCAATAGCCAGTGCTATTAATTTCAAGTTTTTACACATTTTTTATTCATTTTTATCACTCAGCAAATTTTAAAATAATTGTTGAAAAGGTCTCTAAAATAAACACATGATCGAACAAAGTAAATACTATCCTGTCATTGTAGTCGGTGGTGGCCATGCTGGCACTGAAGCAGCGCTTGCCTCGGCACGTATGGGTGTAGACACTTTGTTGATCACACATAATATTGAAACCTTAGGTCAAATGAGTTGCAATCCTGCCATTGGTGGTATTGGCAAAGGTCATTTGGTGAAAGAAATTGATGCAATGGGTGGCATCATGGCCAAAGCGATTGATAAAGCTGGTATTCAATTCCGTACGCTCAACGCCTCTAAAGGTCCCGCTGTAAGAGCGACTCGAGCGCAAGCAGACCGTATTTTATACAAGGCGGAAATTCGCTACACCTTAGAAAATCAGCCTAACTTAAGCATATTCCAGCAAGCGGTTGATGACCTTATCATTGAGCACGATCAGGTGAAAGGTGTTGTTACCCAAATGGGATTGAAGTTTTTTGCTGATAAAGTTATTCTTACTTCGGGCACCTTCTTGGGTGGTGTTATTCACATTGGCCAGAAAAATTTCCAAGGTGGACGCGCAGGTGACGCACCAGCTAACGCCTTGTCGCAGAGATTGCGAGGCTATGATTTAGGTGTTGGGCGACTTAAAACAGGTACGCCTGCACGACTTGACGCCAGAACGATTAATTTTGACGTATTACAAAAGCAACACGGCGATACACCTTTGCCAACTTTTTCATTCATGGGCTCTAGTGCAGACCACCCCCTCCAAATCCCGTGCTATATCACCCATACCAATGAAAAAACACATGATTTGATTCGCGCTGGATTGAAAGACTCGCCAATGTACTCTGGCAATATTGAGGGTGTTGGCCCGCGTTATTGCCCTTCGATTGAAGACAAAGTAGTGCGCTTTTCAGAGCGCAACTCACATCAAATTTTTGTTGAACCAGAGGGTTTAACAACCAACGAAGTTTATCCAAATGGTATTTCGACATCACTGCCTTATGAGATTCAAGAGGCCTTTATTCGCTCGATAAAAGGGTTCGAGAATGCCAAAATTATGCGCCCTGGTTATGCAATTGAGTATGACTTTTTTGACCCAAGAGGTTTGAAGCAAACACTAGAACTCAAGAAAATTTCAGGTTTATTTTTTGCCGGCCAAATCAACGGCACAACAGGCTATGAAGAAGCGGCGGCGCAAGGTCTTCTTGCTGGCATCAATGCTGCCTTGCAAGTGAAAGAGCTAAACTCTTGGGTGCCGAAGCGCGACGAGTCTTATATTGGCGTAATGGTTGATGATTTGACCACCAAAGGTGCGAATGAGCCATATCGCATGTTTACCTCACGTGCAGAGTATCGTCTGCTGTTGCGTGAAGGTAATGCCGATGAGCGTTTAACACCTCATGCGCAAAAATTAGGCCTTATTGATGAGGCGCGTTGGCACTCTTTTTGTGGAAAATATGAGCAAATTGCCGCAGAGAAGCAGAGACTGAAGTCGTTCTGGGTGCAAGCTGATGATGTTCAAGCGCAAAGTGTTTTGGGCATTAAGCTTAATCATGAATACAGTCTTGAGGCTCTGCTTAAAAGACCAACAATTGACTACAAACTGCTCAGTAAAATTGAAAAAGCCAAACCGTTTTTGGAGGAGTCTTCTTTAATTGAGCAAGTCGAAAACCAGATTAAATACGAAGGCTATATCAAGCGTCAATTAGATGAGATTGAGAAGTATCGTAAAAACGAAGATACGAAGTTGCCTGAGGATATGGACTACCAATCGATAAAAGCACTTTCGGCTGAAGTCATTCAACAACTCAGTGAATCTAGGCCAGAAACCATTGGCCAAGCGAGCCGCATTCAAGGTGTAACCCCTGCCTCTATTTCGATTCTCCTGGTTTATTTAAAGACTTATAAAAAGGTCTTGTGAGCGAGTCACAAATCCTGCTTTGTGAGGGTGCAGAATTAATGGGTATTTCGCTCACTGAAGAGCAAACTCAGCAGTTGATGGATTATGCTGCATTAATTCAAAAATGGAATAAAACGTATAATCTTAGCGCAATTCGAGATCCACTTGAGTCTGTTAAAAAACATTTAATCGATTCACTTTCTGTCCTGCCATTTATTAAAAAAGGTCGGCTTCTGGATGTGGGTGCAGGTGCTGGTTTGCCCGGTATCGTCATTGCCATTATGCGGGATGATGTTAGTGTTACTGTGCTTGATAGCGTTGGCAAAAAATGCCGTTTTATGCAAGTAGTAAAAACAGAATTAGGCTTGGGTAATTTGGACGTGGTTAATGCTCGAGTGGAGTCCTTTGAGCCAGAATATCTTTTCTCGCAAATTACCTCCAGGGCTTTTGCTGAAGTGGACAAAACGTTGAGTTTAACAAGACACCTGTTAGCGCAGGGTGGTAGCTACGTGCTAATGAAGGGCAACCATGCAGATGAAGAGCGAGCTGTTGATGTCAACATTGTCTCTCACAGCCTGAACGTGCCTTTTGTTTCCGACAGGCGCTCACTTTTAGAAATTCATTTATAATTGGAGACCTTTGTATCAATACAAGCAATCATTAAAATGCAACCTCTCACTCACTTAGAAATTTTCCAAAAACCAACTTTAGTCATACCAGAGATGGCTTTAGGAGAATTCCGAATTGAGCAAAATATTAACATTTTACTAATCACTTCTATTAATACAAAGGCCTCCTGTCATGAAAATCGTTGACTCCCATTGCCATATTGATCGTGTTGATTTAGATGCCTTTGGCGGCAGTATTGAATCCATGCTAGCGCACGCCAAAGAGTTATCGGTCACCGAATTCTTATGCGTATGTATTGATCTAGAGCATTTCGAGGATGTTCATAATTTGGCTTTAGCGCACCCAAGTATTTATACCTCTGTCGGCGTTCACCCAACGGAAGTTGATGGCAAAGACCCGAGTGTTGACGAATTAATTGAGCTTTCAAAAAGCGATCGGGTGATTGCTATTGGTGAAACTGGTTTGGATTATTTTCATATAAAAAAAGCTGAGGCCGATTGGCAGCGCGATCGCTTTCGTCGCCATATTGAGGTGTCGAATCGCACTGGCAAACCAATGATCATTCACACCCGTGAAGCGAAAAAAGACACCATCGCTATCATGCGCGAAGAAAAAGTAGAGGCTGGCGTAATGCACTGTTTTTCCGAGGATTGGGAAACAGCCAAGGCCGCTCTTGATCTTGGTTTCTATATTTCTTTCTCTGGTATTTTGACTTTTAACAGCGCCAAGGAATTAAGAGAAGTTGCAAAAAAAGTGCCGGAAAATCGACTTCTGGTAGAAACCGATTCTCCTTATCTGACGCCGATGCCACATCGTGGCCGTCCTAACAGTCCAGCATTCACTTACTATGTTGCCGAAAAATTAGCCGAAGTGCGAGGCTCAACGATTGAAGCGATTGCTGAGGTCACCACAAATAATTTCAGGCGTTTGTTTTTCTAATGAGCGACCAGTCGCCTTTATACAATTCTGTTCAATTAGTTACTGTTGACGAGTTTTCGATTGGCCAACGTCTAGATAACTACCTGCTAAAGCAGCTTAAAGGCGTGCCAAAGTCGCATATTTATCGCCTTATTCGTAAAGGTGAGGTACGCGTTAATAAGGGGCGTAAAAAAGCCGAATATAAACTTCAGACTGGGGACGTTGTTCGAATTCCACCCATTCGACTCACAGCTGAAAAGGAGCATAAACCCTCTGTCGGCATGATCGAAACCCTGCACAATTCTATTCTTTATGAAGATAAAGGCTTGATGATTATTAACAAAAAAAGCGGTATGGCGGTGCATGGTGGTAGCGGTATCGGTATCGGCATCATCGAGGCCCTAAAAGCAGAATACAAGCATCCAATTGAACTTGTGCACCGACTTGACCGCGCCACTTCAGGTGTTTTGATTTTGGCGAAAAAACGCTCGGTATTAAAGGCTTTACACGAACAGCTCACGCAACATCAGATGGAAAAGCGCTACGTTGCTTTGGTGAAGAACTCTTGGAGTAAAAAACGTCATACGGTTGACGCGCCCATTTACCAAAACTCTCGTTATAGTGTGATTGATAGCAAAGGAAAGGAGTCGCTCAGCCATTTTCACCCGCTGAAGAATTTCCATAATGATGAATTCAGTGCGTCACTTGTTGAGGTGGTGATTGAAACCGGTAGAACACACCAAATTCGCGTGCATGCCAAACACGCTGACCATCCAATCGCGCAGGACGATAAATACGGCGATCGTGAGTTTGACGCACAAATGAAAGCCAAAGGCCTCAATCGATTATTCCTTCATGCCAAGGCGCTTACTTTCACAAACCCTACTACAAATGAAATTCAAAAAGTTTTAGCACCCTTACCAGATGAACTTGAAGATTTCTTAAGCAAATTATGAACGCCTATTTTCGCCTAATGCGACTTGATAAGCCAGTCGGTATTTACTTGCTGCTGTGGCCAACTTATTGGGCGCTCTTCCTTGCTGCGGGCGGATGGCCAGATGTTGATTTGCTCATTATATTTACTATAGGTGTTATTGTGATGCGCAGCGCCGGCTGTGTCATTAATGATTATGCCGATCGTGAAATCGACAAGCACGTTGAGCGCACAAAAAATCGCCCCATTGCTTCGGGCGAAGTTCGTCCTAAAAGTGCTTTGCTGTTGTTTTTCGTATTAATATTGTCGGCCTTTGGCTTGGTACTACTGACCAACACCCTGACAATTCAACTGTCTTTTGTGGCAGTTGCACTTGCAAGTTTGTATCCCTTTACCAAGCGCTGCATTCAGCTACCTCAGTTTGTTCTAGGCCTTGCTTTTGGTATGAGCGTGCTGATGGCATTCAGCGCCCAGACTGGAGAGCTACCACTTTCGGCTTATTGGATTTTTGCAGCAAACATTGTCTGGACGCTGATTTATGACACTATTTATGCAATGTCCGATCGTGAGGAAGATCTTAAAATTGGAGTGAAATCCAGTGCTATTTTATTTGCCAAATATGACCGGATAATTATCGGAATATTGCAAATTTCACTGCTATTAATCTTCTTTAAAATTGGCAATTTATTCGATTTAGGGCTTTTTTATCAACTTTCTGCATTAATTATTTCGATACTAATGATTTACCACCAGTTTTTAATCAAAAGCCGTAAAAAAACAGCCTGTTTTAAGGCGTTTTTACACAATCATTACATTGGTCTGACTCTGTTTGCGGGTATTTTGGTTTCGCTGCCACTCTAGAAATAAATTTGTTGTTATTTTGCAACATTTGAACTATTTTTTACGTTTTTTGTTGTTTATTTAGCATTTTTTCCTAAAAAAAACTTGACATAGAGTTTTTGCTACTATAAAAAGTGCAGCAATCAACAAATAAATGTTGGTTGTCTTTTAACTAAAGGGAGACAAATATGTTAGATAACGTAATAGGTTGGATAAAGAAAGGAACAGAAGCAGGTGTAGCACTTATCGCATTAGCTGTTGTTGTTCAGGTAATCTTTGGTACTACTGCTGCATTCCTTCCAGGAGATGTGGTTGGCAATATCACAAGTATAGTTACTGCTCTTGGCGGTGCCAATTTGGTTGGCTTAGTTGCAGTTGGCTTACTCTACGCCATCTTTACACGTAGATAATAACATAAAAGTTACGCAATAAAAAACCCGCTGAAAGGCGGGTTTTTTTAATGTCTGGGGTTTTTATTAAATACCGCGAAGCAATTCGTTAATACCCACTTTAGACCTTGTCTTGGCGTCCACTTGCTTAACAATCACTGCACAATATAGTGAGTAGCTACCATCTGTAGATGGAAGGTTGCCAGAGACAACCACAGAACCAGCAGGAATACGACCATAAGTCACTTCGCCAGTTGCACGGTTAAAGATTTTCGTAGATTGTCCAATATAGACGCCCATAGAAATCACAGCGCCTTCTTCAACAATCACACCCTCAACCACTTCTGAACGAGCACCGATGAAGCAATTGTCTTCAATAATTGTTGGATTGGCTTGTAGTGGCTCTAGAACGCCACCGATGCCAACGCCACCTGAGAGGTGAACGTTTTTACCAATTTGAGCACAAGAGCCGACAGTAGCCCATGTATCGACCATTGTGCCAGAATCAACATATGCGCCGATATTGACATAACTTGGCATTAAAACAGTGTCAGAGGCAATATATGAGCCTCTTCTAGCTGTGGCAGGTGGTACGACACGTACGCCTGCTGCTTGAAATTCTTGTGCAGTTGTATTGGCAAATTTTGAAGGAACTTTGTCGTAGAACTGGGTGTAACCAGCTTGCATGACAGCATTGTCTTCTAGCCTAAAGGACAGTAAAACAGCCTTTTTCAGCCACTCATTAACCGTCCAATCGCCCACACCTTTTTGCTCTGCAACTCTGGCTTTGCCTGAATCGAGTAAATGAATCGCTTCTGCGACTGCTTCTCTAACCTCTTTAGGCGCTGAATCAGGGGTAATATGCGCGCGATCTTCAAAAGCCGCTTCGATGATGTCCTTCATAATTTTTCTCAGAAAAAAAAAGATACATTATATCAGCGACAGGGCTTTTAGTTTTGAGACCTTACGACAGCCATTTCAGATTTGATAGTGGAATTTTTTTTCATTTTACAAGGCATAATTTTAGAAGCCCTACTTGTTGTCTGGGAATAAAATTTAACATAGGAAAATGTAAAAACCCCTTTATCCCGAAGGGCTGAGGCTAAAAATACTAAAAAGTGCAGAAAAATTCTCATCAATAGCTATCGCTATTCATTTTAAATTTTTACACATTTTTTATTCATTTTTATCTCTCGGCAAATTTGACATGGCTGTCGCAAAGATCTCAGTCTTAATGTTCGTGGTTGTGGTTGTGGTGATGTTCATAAGTTGCCATTAATTCGGTCATTTGATCGGCAAAAAGGTCATTAAATTGCTCGTCTTTAAGAATTGCTTCAGGGTGACCCTTGCAACAAATGTGATGATATAGACAGAGCACTTGTGTGGATTCTTTCATTACTCTGTGCAGATCATGAGAGACCATGAGCACAGCACAGTTTTGAGTTTGATGAATTTCTTGAATGAGCTTGTACAGTTGCATTTGACCATCAACATCTAAATTTTGTGCAGGCTCATCCAAGATCAAAACGTTGGGTTTATTCATTAGAGCTCGCGTCAATAAGACTTTTTGTAATTCACCGCCCGATAAATCTTTAAGCTGTAAGTTTAGTAGGGAGGTAACTCCAGTTGTTTCTGCGGTTGCGCCGATAAAAGATTTTTCTACTTTTTGGTTGAGCGTTAAAAAGTCAACAACCGAAATTGGAATAAAAGGGTTGGGCGTAAATAACTGTGGTGTATAACCAAGGCGAATTGACTTTGAGCGCTTAATTTTGCCACTGTCTTGTTTAATCAGACCCAATAGAACTTTAATTAGAGAGCTCTTGCCGGCACCATTGGGACCAATAAGGGTAATAAACTCACCTGGATTAAGGCTAAAGCTAACGTCATCAAGTATTTTTTTACCTTGATGATTGAGACTGATATTTTGTGCGGTGATAAGTGCATCTGACATGTTAATATTTTATAGCTTATCAACGCGTCAAACGATTGGTTTACGAGGCCTCTGCATAAACCATTTTAGATTTGTGCAGAGGCCTCTTTATGCAATGGCGTGCCAAGATTATTGGTAAAATTCTGTTATGACTCAACAACTTATATTGGTCGACGGATCGGCTTTTCTTTTCCGCTCGTATTTCTCTACTCTTTCTCAAAATTTAAGCAACGATGACGGCTTCCCAACTGGGGCGATGTTTGGCGTCATCAATGCCATCAAACATCTGCAGAGGCAATACAATGATGCAAAAATAATTATGATCTTTGACGCCAAAGGATCTAACTTTCGCCATGAGATTTATTCGGAATATAAGGCGCACCGAAAACCAGCGGATGATGACTTAATTGTGCAAATCGAACCTCTCTATAAAATGATTCGAGCAATGGGTTTTCATTTTCTCTGTGTTGACGGCGTTGAGGCGGACGATGTCATCGCTACTTTAGCCACACAAGCTGATGCAAAAAATACAGCCACCATTATTGCAAGCGGAGATAAAGATTTATTTCAATTGGTGAGTGATAACGTCAAACAACTTGACATGAAGGGTAAGCTTTATGATTGTGCTCTAGTTAAAGAAAAAATGGGCGTGGAGCCACATCAAGTTTCCGATCTATTGGCACTCACTGGCGATACTTCAGACAACATCCCGGGCGTTCCAAGTGTCGGACCAAAAACGGCTGCCAAATGGTTGGATGTGTACAACGATCTTGCAGGGGTTAAGGCTAATGCCGACAAAGTGGGCGGTAAAGTGGGTGAAAAGCTGCGCGACTCTTTTGATCTTCTAGATTTGTCAAACACTTTAGTGCAACTCAAATTTGATGTCGAAATTCCGATTGATATTTTCTCCGATGAGCCCGGCGAAGACAGAGCAACATTAGCCAGTCTTTATCAAGAATATGGCTTTTCAACGTGGTTGCGACAATTGGGTGATGTTAAAGTCCCGAGCGTTGTTGAGTCCGATGTGTCGATTGAGATCGAGGATGCTGTAGAGGAAAACAAAGAGTTGCTAAAAGGGTATTCCCAGAATTTGATACTTAGCCAAGTTGACTTTGACAACTTATTAAGCCAATTGTTAGCCAGTAAATCGTTTGTTTTCGATTTGGAGACCAATAGCCTTGATTATATGGAGGCGCAGATTGTTGGCTTCGTATTTTTAATCAATAAGCAAAGCTACTATTTGCCGGTCGCGCATGATTACATAGACGCACCAGTGCAACTATCAAGACAGAGCACTTTGGCAGCACTGAAGCCAATTCTTGAAAATGCTAAGATAGGAAAAATTGGCCAAAATTTAAAATATGATGCCCATGTCTTGGCCAATGTTGGTGTGGATTTAAACGGCATTGAAGATGACACTATGGTCAAATCTTATTGTCTTAATTCGGTAGCGACAAGACACAATATGGATGACTTATCTGAATTTTATTTGGGTCACACAACCATACATTTCTCTGATGTGGCTGGCAAAGGCAAAAAGCAACTCAGCTTTAACGAAGTAAGTCTTGACCAAGCGATGCCTTATGCCTGCGAGGATGTGATTGTCACCCAAGAGCTGAACAAGGTCCTAGAGGAAAAAATTGCAAAACTGCCAACTCTGAAAAACCTTTACCAAAAGCTTGAATTGCCTTTGGTAAAAATCATGTTTAAACTTGAGCGCAATGGTGCGCTGATTGATGTGGCCTCTTTATACAACCAACAATTGCAAATTAAAGCAGAGATGGCCAGTATTCAGATACAAGCTTTTGAAATTGCTGGCAATGAATTTAATTTAGAGTCACCAAAGCAAATTCAGCAAATACTATTCAGTGAAGAGGGTCTTGGTCTTGAACCAAAAAAGAAAACACCAAAAGGTCAGCCTTCTACCAACGAAGAAGCGCTTAAATTGCTTGATCATCCCTTGGTGGATTTAATCATGTCTTATCGCACTTTGACTAAGTTAAACTCAACTTATCTCGAGGCTTTGCCAAAACAAATCAATAACCGAACGGGGCGTTTGCATACTTCGTATCATCAAGCGGTTACAGCAACAGGGAGGTTGTCCTCATCTCATCCGAATTTACAAAACATCCCAATTCGCTCAGAGCAAGGTGCACGCATTCGTAGTGCTTTTGTTGCAAGCGAGGGCAACGTTATTGTTGCGGCCGACTATTCTCAAATCGAACTGAGGATTATGGCCCATATTTCTAAAGATAAAAATCTACTAGAAGCGTTTGCTAATAACGTCGATGTTCATAGCGTAACAGCCTCACAAATGTTTGACACGCCACTGGCAGAAGTCAGTAAAGATCAGCGTCGCAACGCCAAAGCAATCAACTTTGGCTTAATCTATGGCATGAGTGCTTTTGGCCTAGCCAAACAAATAGATGTATCGCGCACCGAAGCAAAAGCCTATATTGATGCTTATTTTGATAATTATCCCAGTGTATTAAAGTATATGGATTCCACCAAAGAAAGGGCCAAAGAAATGGGTTTTGTGGAGACGATTGAGGGTAGGCGACTGTACTTGCCGCAAATCAACGCTAAAAACAAAATGCTACAACAGCGCGCATTTAGAACGGCAATTAACGCGCCGATGCAAGGCTCTTCTGCAGATATTATTAAAAAAGCAATGCTTGATATTCAGGCTTGGATTGATGAGGCAAACAACGGCGTTAAAATGTTGATGCAAGTACACGATGAATTGGTGTTTGAAATGCCTTCTGATAAAGCCCAAGACTACGCCGAGGTGATACGTTCCATGATGGAAAATGCCGTAGAGCTTGACATTCCACTGGTGGTTGATGTCGGTATTGCTGATAATTGGCAAGAGGCTCATTAAGCCACATCAGACTCAATCCCCAAGTCGGACATTTCGAGTATTTGGCTTCGAGATAAACTAAAATGTCGACTATATTTATTCGGTTTTCAATTTCACAGAAATTATGAAAGAACAGTTACAACAATTACTTATTGTAAGTTTGGAAGCCTTGCTTGCTGAAGGTGTTATCGCTGAAATACCAACTCAAATTCGATTGGATCATACCAAAGACAAAACGCACGGCGACTACGCAACGAATATTGCTTTAATCCTTGCTAAGCAAGCAAAATGTGCACCTAAGGTGTTGGCTGAGAAAATCATTGCCAAAATCGGTGATTCGTCTCTTGTAAACAAGACTGAAATTGCGGGTCCTGGCTTTATTAATTTCTTTTTATCAGAAGCATCTAACAGCGCTGTGGTTACAGATATTTTAGCTTCTGCTGAAGACTATGGTCTTTCCAATGTTGGTGAAGGAAAAAGAGTCTTACTCGAATTTGTTTCCGCCAATCCAACGGGTCCGTTACACGTTGGCCACGGTCGCAGTGCCGCCTATGGGGCAACGGTTGCCAATCTTATGAGAGCTGTCGGTTTTGCAGTGGACAACGAATATTATGTTAATGATGCCGGTAGGCAGATGGATATTCTAACCGTCAGTATTTTCCTACGATATTTAGAGGTTTTTGGAGAAGACTTAAGATTTCCTGATAATGGTTACCAGGGTGAGTACATCAAAGACATCGCCAAAAGTGTTGTTGCTGAGCACGGCGAGCGTTGGCGGAAAAATGCTGATGAGCTGTTTGAGGATATTTGTAAAGACGAAGCTGAAGGTGGCGACAAAGAAGCACATATTGACGCAATTATTAAGCGCTCCAAGCGTTTATTGGGTGAAGGATACCAAGCTGTTTTCAGAGTTGGAATAAACTCAATCTTAGGTGGCATTAAAGACGATTTAGCTGAATTTGGCGTTGACTATCAGCAATGGTTTTCAGAGCAATCGTTGATTGATGATGGCCTCGCAAAAAGCACCACGGAAACTTTGCAAGAAACCGGTCATATCTATGAAAAAGACGGCGCTCTGTGGTTTAAGACTACAGATTACGGCGACGAAAAAGATCGGGTGGTTGTGAGAGAAAATGGTATTCACACGTATTTTGCCTCGGATATTGCCTATCATTTAGAAAAGTTTGATCGTGGTTACGATAAAGTCATCAATATTTGGGGGGCCGATCACCATGGTTATATCGCTAGGGTAAAGGCCTCAATTGCCGCACTTAATCACGACCCCGAAAAGTTAGAAATATTATTGGTGCAGTTTGCCAATTTATATCGAGGTGGCAAAAAGGTTCAAATGTCTACCCGTAGCGGCTCGTTTGTCACCCTCGAAGAGCTGCGTAATGAGGTTGGTAACGATGCGGCACGTTTTTTCTATGTATTGAGAAAATCAGAACAGCATATGGATTTTGATCTTGATTTAGCAAAATCAAAAACCAATGAAAACCCGGTTTTCTATATTCAATATGCACATGCTCGTATTTGCTCAGTATTTCGACAAGCAGGCGAAAAGGGTGTAACAGTGAACAGCAGTGATGCAGATTTGTCCCTGCTTATTGAGGGCAGTGAAAAAGCGTTACTAAAAGAGCTTAATCGTTACAAGTCTGTCATAGAGTCTTCAGCATTGCAGTATGAACCCCATCAATTAGCTTACTACCTCAGAGAGCTTGCAACCAACTTCCATAGCTACTACAACGCCTGTCCTTTCTTGGTGGACGACGATGCACTGACACAAGCCAGACTAGCATTGATCAAAGCCTGTAAGCAAGTACTTGTCAATGGCTTGTCTTTATTAGGGGTGGGTGCGCCAGAATCGATGTGAATGACCAAAAACAAAGAGATCAAGCACTTAATATTCACGAATCTTTTATCGTTCAAGCGCCAGCAGGATCTGGCAAAACTGAATTACTGACTCAGCGTTATTTAAGTCTTTTGGGCGATACTTCACAGCCTGAGAGCATCTTGGCGATGACCTTTACCAACAAGGCGGCTGACGAACTTAAACACCGTGTTTTGCAGTATTTGAAGGACGCCAGCTTGATGCCCGCCAAAGAGCCTCACAAACTCAAAACATTCGAATTGGCCAATAAGGCGCTTGTGCAATCTCAAAAACAAGGTTGGAATTTGTTGGGCAATCCCTCGAGAATTAAAATCAGCACTATTGATTCATTGTCTAGCTTGATTGTAGCAAAGTATCCAACTATTGATAGGCTCATACCGCCAAGAGTAATGGCTGATCGTTATGAATATGAGGCATTTTATCAAAGCGCTGCAGAAAACACTTTTAAGCTTTTGGAAGAGACAGAGTATCAAGATGAGATTGCCAGTGTGTTGTTGTATTTGGATAATCATGTTGAGAAGTTTTATCGACTGTTAACACAAATGCTTGCGAAGCGTGAGCAATGGCTGCCGAGGCTTTACCAGAAGGGCGCGCTTGAAATAGAGGTGTTGGAGAAAACGGCGCAAAAAATCATCAGCAAACATTTACTGTATGTCCAGGCTCTTGCCAAAAGTTTTTTTGATGAGCCATTCTTTTCACTTCTAAGTGAAAACGAGATGGTAACAAATAAACTACCAAGTGCTAGTATTAACGCACTTGATGACTGGATTGGATTGGCAAGTGTGTGTTTAACATCCAAGGGACAGTGGCGCAAAACAGTTGATAAGAGACAAGGTTTTGATTCAAGTCTTAAGGACCAGAAACAAGCTTTTGTTGCTACTCTTGTAGGGTTGAGCTCTGAAGATGAGCTACGGGAGGCTTTGTTTGAGTTGACACTACTTCCTGAACCGTATCACACTGAGACAGATCATCAGATTCTACATAGCATAAGCCAAGTATTGAAATTAGCGGTTGCTCAATTAAAGCTCTTGTTTGAAACCCATAATGTTTTTGATTTTGCAGAGGTTGGCCTTAGCGCATCAGAAAAATTAGATGATCTGGAGGGTGTCACAGATGTTGCGTTATTCTTGGATTATAAAATCGACCATTTGTTAATTGACGAGTTTCAGGATACCTCGTATGCGCAGTTTTCATTAATAGAAAAACTTGTCACTAATTGGCAAGATGATGCTGGAAAAACACTGTTTTTTGTGGGTGACCCGATGCAATCCATCTATCGATTTAGAGAGAGTCAGGTGGGGATTTTCCTAGAAGTGAAAAATAACGGGATAGCCGATATTCGACCAAAATACCTTCAACTTAACTGTAATTTTAGATCAATTAAAAGCATTGTTGAGTCTAACAATCGATATTTTTCAGCTATTTTCCCGGATAAAGATAATGTTTCAAAGGGTGCTATTCACTATGCTCACTCTTTGCCATCCTCGGAGCATGTGATTGACAAGTCCGTAAATTTTTATCCGTTTTTATCTAACATGGCTCAGCAAGAAGCAACACAAGTATGCGAAATTGTTACAAGAGCACTTGCTGAAAATACCTCTGATGAAATAGCAATCTTGGTTAGATCGAGAAGCCATCTTAATGAAATTATTAACGCGTTTCAATTAAATGGTATTGACTATGAAGCGATTAAAATGACTGCTTTACGATCCCATTTATATACTCGAGATTTACTTAGTTTGACTCGAGCTATGCTTTCACTTGGCGACAAACTTGCTTGGTTGGCCTTGCTGCGCGCGCCATGGTGCGGTTTGTTACTTGAAGACTTGTTGACTCTTAGCGCGTCAGATACGATGACCATTTATCATCAATTGAATGACAAAGAAGCTATTGAGGTGCTCAGCAATGATGCAGTGCGTCGCATTCTGCCGATTCAAAGAATTCTCGGAAAAGCTATTGAAAATGATGGCCGTTTTTCTTTTGTTGAGCGTTTTAGTGGTGCGCTCGATAAGTTGTTGCCTCATGAATGTCTGGATGAAGAAAAACGCAGTATAAAAACTCAATTTCTCTCTATCTTGCACCATTGCGAGTCGCGTGACAAGCTTGCTATCGAGCAAGTAGAAGCAATGCTTGGTGAGCTATATGCGCCTAGCCATTCAGCACGAGTTAAACTAATGACCATTCATCAGGCCAAGGGGTTGGAATTTGATGTTGTCATCTTGCCAGGGCTTGGCAAGGCAGGAAAGTCAGATACCTCACCCCTAGTGCAATTAAAGGCTCTGCTAGATGGAAATTTATTATTAGCACCGATTAAGTCTGCGTTTGAAAAGAATGACTCTCAGACCTATAGCTATCTTAAATACATAGACAAAAAGCAGAATCATTTTGAGATGATGCGCTTATTGTACGTTGCGATGAGCCGTGCGAAAAAGAAGATTCACCTTTTAGGTCACGTCAATGAGGATGGCAAGGCCGCAAAAAACACATTGCTGGATTTTATTTTGCCTTTTGTTAAAGACACAATGGCCACACCTGAGAGGCCTGATGAGGTGGATACTAAGAGCGATTTATCTCCTCATCTAGAACGTTACCAGCATTTGCCAAGTATCGAGGGCATTGGCTCACAAACTGCTGATAAAACATTTAATTTGTCGAAAAATCTTGACTTAATTTACCAAGGGGTCTTAGGCACAGTTGTACACCATTATTTAGAGCATGAGATATTTGAGCCCGATGACACGAGCATTGATACCAGACTGCTACAACTTGGTGTGCCTAGTAAGTTGCGCGAACACTATAGTGAGAAAATCCGTAAATTATTGGACAACACCAAAAATGATCCGACATTCGCCTGGTTGTTTCAGAAAAGACAAAGCACTCAGGTCGAGGCAGAATTTGGCAGTGTAGAGGGGTCAGTCATTATCGATCGATTGTTTGTTGAGGGAGGCATTCTGTGGATTATCGATTTCAAAACCGCGTCAATTTCAGTTGAAGAATCGAAAGAGGATTTTATTGAGCGTGTTAAAAAACAACACCAAGATCAATTGCACCACTACCAAAGTGTTCTTGAGGGTATTTTTCAACTGCCGTCAAAGGCAGCCATCTATTGCCCCGCAGCTCCTGAGTTGATTTGTCTATAACGTGTGAAAATGACTAGACAAGGCTGCAAATTTCCCCTATGATGACTATCATTATACAAGCCTTTAAAAACAATGAGTGAGCCCAGTGAAATTATCGGATGGCATGACTATAGTGATAGCTTTGGTGGCAAGAAAATAACAACCATTAATCCTGTTGTTCAAAGCGGTTCCACCGTATTATTCGATAACTACACAGATATGCTTGCAGCGCAAAATGGCGAGTATTCTGGCGTGACTTATGGCACTGGTGGACTGACGACTCAAAAAGCATTTGAAGAGGCGCTTTGTAAACTTGAAAATGGCTATACCACTAAAGCCTTTCCCTCTGGCATTAGTGCCATTATTAACACTTTAATGGCGTTTACTGAGGCTGGCGACGAGATTTTGCTCTGTGATAATGTTTACGGATCAACGGCAAGATTTTGCCATACAGTACTGGCAAACAAGTATGGCGTTAAGATCAGCATGCTCGCCTCTAATGTCGGCGCCGAGATTGAAGAACAAATTACTGACAAAACAAAATTGATTTTCCTCGAGTCTCCCGGTTCTAATACCTTCGAGATTCAAGATATTCGCGCGATTACAAAAATAGCAAGTGGCAGAAACATCGTTACTGTGATTGACAACACTTGGGCAACACCCTTGTATCTCAAGCCGCTCGATTTGGGTATTGATGTGTCTATTCATGCGGTGACTAAATATATTTGTGGCCACTCTGATTTATTGATGGGCGTTGTTACGGTAAATAAAAAATACGCCGATGTTTTCGACAATTTCTATCACAATCTGGAAAATTACACCCATTCTCAAGATTGTTATTTAGCACTGAGGGGGCTTAGGACATTAGAAGTGCGTCTTAAAGCGCATGAAAAATCCGCCTATGAGATCGCACAATGGCTTGAGAGGCATGAATTGGTGGATAAAGTTCTACATCCAGGGTTACCTTCCCACCCACAACACGATTTATGGAAAAGAGACTTTACAGGCGCAGCAGGGCTTTTTGCCTTCACTTTTAAGCAAAACTATAGCGTTGAGAAAATTGGCAATTTCGTCAATTCGCTTAACCTATTTGGTCTCGGTTTTAGCTGGGGCGGCTTTAAAAGTTTAATCACTGCCGGCAAGTTTAAACGAGGTGGCGAGTGGAGCCACAATGGCAAAGACTTGATTCGCCTTAACATTGGTCTTGAGAATGTACAAGATCTTAAGGCAGACTTAGAGGTCGCTTTTGACAAACTCTAGTTTGTTTTAGCTAGCCTTTTATCGTCTAGAACAGTAATCCGCTGCATGTGGCGAATGTTCGGTAGATAATCACAAATCGCGTAATGATGGGTAATGCGGTTGTCCCAGATAGCGATCGAGTTATTACGCCAACGAAAGCGCACTTGGAATTCAGGCTTAGCCATATGCTGGTATAAGTAGTGCAATATTCTATCGCTTTCACCTTGGATCATGCCAACAATGTTACGGGTAAAGGACTGATTGACATTTAGATACTTTAGTCCAGAGACAGGATGTGTGTCAATAATTTTATGAACCGCTGAGCCAGTATCTTTCAGCGCATTATTGACCGCTTCAATACCACCTTTTTTGTAAAAATCGTTTCTAAAAGTGCCAATATCGTGCATCGCCTCAAGCCCCTCTAGATGAGTTTTCCATGCATCTGGCAAATTATCATAAGCCGCACTTGTGCTAGACCAAAGTGTATCACCTCCGACTGCTGGTACATTAACCGCGTGCAGAATTGAGGTAAACGGCGGGTTGGCTTTAAAAGTCATGTCTTTGTGCCAGTCATTGGTATCGGGCACATCACCACCACCACTTTTCAGTAGTACAATATTTTCGAAGTCTTCAACATGAGGATAAACAGGGTGAGGGGGCTCTGGTTCGCCAAAGCTTTTGGCTAGTTGCAAATGCGCTTCAGGTGATAAATCTTGATCTCTAAAAAAGATAACCTGGTGATTAATCAGTGCATCATAGATCTCATCGCAAACATCGCTAGTTAAATCCCTACTCAGGGCAATTCCTGAAATTTCAGCACCAATTGCGCCAGTAATTTTTTCTATCTTAAGCATAATTTAACCCCTCCAGGAAAAGACCGACACTTTAACTTAAAGGCTGAAAAAAAGCAATGATTTTGTATCGCTACGGTTTATGCTAATTAAGCATCACGCCTCAGCCACCATAAAATGAACAGGAGTTGTACTACCAATAATGGAATGACTGACAATAATGTTAACTCCCAGCTGTAATTAAAAACAAACCAACCGGCAGAAAGTGCTGCAAAAGCTTGAAAGCCAAACACCAGAAAGTCGTTAATTGATTGCACTTTGAATTTTTCATTTTCATTGTATGTGCGTGGTAATAAGCTTGTGCCGCCAATAAATAAGAAATTCCAGCCCAATCCAAGCAATATCAGGGCAATCCAATAATTACCAAGTGAGCGATCAATGTAGGCAACAATAATGGCACTAAAAAGAATAATGACACCAGCAAGTATCATTCGTGAAATACCAAGGTATTTAACGATGAATGCAGTAAATAATGAAGGTAGAAACATGGCAACAACATGGCTCTGTATCACGTGCTTGGTTTGCTCTAGTGAAATACCATCCATTACGTGCATACTGACGGGTGTGGCCGTCATTATGAAACTCATTACAACATAGCCAGTAATTGCTGAAGAAGCAGCTACAATAAAAACCTTTTGTTTCATGATTTCAAAAAGACTGCGTTTTGACCGATCTTCTTCTGCATTAAATTTCTTTTCTGGTTTAAAAAACAACAATAGCACAAAGGCGACAGCTAATAGAAGTGCAAGAAGTAAGAAAGAACCGGCAAATTCCACACTAAACCAATCTTTCCCTAGAGTGGCAGCTTCAGTTCCGAGATAAGCTGAAGCCAAACCACCTAAAAGAACAACGGCAGCAGCACTAGCTCTTTGATCGCCCTCAACACTTTCAATGGCAGCAAAGCGAAATTGGTACATGGTAGCAAAGGTGACGCCAAATCCAAAACTTACAAGGCAAAATAGCACAAAGGAGCCAATCGTTAGGGATGCAATTCCAACCATTGTCAAGACGACTGTATAAGCGCAAACGCTAAGAAATATTTTGCTTCTACCAAACATTGACATCAGTCGAACAACAGGGATTATAGTGGATACTGTACCGACGACAGTCAAAGCAACTGGCAATGTTGATAAGCCTTTGACCGGTGTGAGTGAGTCACCAATAATGCCACCAACAAATACCATAAAAACACTAGGTGACATAAAGAGCGCTAGACTTAGTGACAATATCCAAACATTTTTTGGCAGTTGGAGCATAAAGAGGAAAAATTATTGGTCAAGGTGCGATTATAAACCGTTTTGGATCACTAAATGAAAACGACATAAACAGTGAAGTATTTTTAAACTTTGCACGAAACTCAAAAACGATTTATTTGGGTATTTAGGGATAAGACCAATTTTTTTTATCATAAATTAGTGTAAATCAATTTTTTCGAAATTTTTGTTCAAGGTTCTTTGTTTTTGCTATTTAACAACAAATAACGTTATTTATAGGCAAAAATTGCGTATTTATAAGAATTTGTATTTATTTATTAGCTTAATTTTGTTAAATTAAGTCAAAAATTAGCCGTTTTATTGCCATTTCGATAATTTTCAAATTATTTATTGAAAGTGTATTGATAACCAAAAAAAAGCAAATATTATGAGGTATACTCACTCTGAAAAAATCGAAGTGATGAGCAGGTTAATAACTAATATTTTGAGAATGAAATGTTATGAAGTTGGTTACCTATAATATTCAATATTCCCTTGGAAAGGATGGTAACTATGAGCTTGATCGTATCGTTGAAGCGGTTCACGGTGCTGATATTATTGCTTTGCAAGAAGTGACCCGAAACTTCGGCCAATTTCCCGATGCAGATCAGCCAGCACGAATTGCTGAACTTCTGCCGGACTACTATTGGGTTTATGGCCCGCCGGTTGATTTGGATGCTAGTGAGCGTGATGGCAATGGACGAGTGTTCAATAAGCGCGCACAGTTCGGAAATATGCTTCTAGCTAAGTGGCCTATTTTGTCTTCTCGACTTTTGTTGTTGCCCTTTATGCGCACCTACGACAAAGCAAATTTTCAAAATGGAATGTTGGAGGGTATTATTGATTTCCCCGCAGGGCCTTTGCGTGTTTACTCAACACACTTAAACCATCTGAGCGCCGCTGAAAGAATCGCTCAAATAGATTTTATGCTGTCCAAGCTATTCGATGCCCCAAGAGAAGGGGGTTCTATATCTGGTTCCGAAGTCTCTAAAATTGCCTCTGAACTTCGAGAAGTGCCTGTGCCAGTGGAGTTTGTTGTTCTCGGTGATTGTAACTTGACGCCGGGTTCTGCTGAATACACCCGCATCGTTGGAGAGGCGGATTATTATTACGGCTCACGAATTGTCGCTCAACACCTCGTCGATACTTGGGTGCAGTCAGGCAATCCACAGGATTCAGGAGTAACTTGGTTTGATATGACCGAAAACTCTAACAATGAGCTCCGCCTTGATTACGGCTTTGTCAGTGCTGGTTTAGCTTCAAGGGTGAAACGTGCCTGGATTGATAATGAGGCAATTGGATCGGATCATCAACCCACCTGGTTTGAACTGGATCTATGATTAAAGTATGACAGTACAGTTTGCTTTAATAGTTGTGATGATTTGCCAGTTTGTGATTACTTTTACTTTGCCGTTTACCAACGTTGATGATGTACAACACCTGTAAATCAAACTGTTTCACCCCACAATTGTCCGATATACTGGTCCATCTTGACCCTACGTTGGAGTATTGAACGATGTCGACCAGACCCATCTACACACACAGTATTCAAGAGTGGACGCATTTTTTTATTCCCCTTGCTGATGGCATCCAACTGGCAGCTCGTGCATGGTTGCCGACCAATCCCACCGAGCAACCGATCCCCGCTATCTTGGAGTATATTCCCTATCGAAAGCGTGATGGTACTGCCATTCGTGATGAACAAATGCACCCTTATTGGGCCGCTTTTGGCTATGCTTGTGTGAGAGTGGATATGCGGGGTTGTGGTGAATCTGACGGTCTGATGCTTGATGAGTATTTGCAACAAGAATTGGATGATGCCGTTGAAATAATTGCTTGGCTTGCAGATCAAGATTGGTGCACTGGCAAAGTGGGGATGATGGGTAAATCTTGGGGAGGTTTCAACGCCTTGCAAGTGGCAGCGCTGGCACCAGATGCATTAAAAGCCGTCATCACTGTCTGCTCAACGGACGATCGTTATGCCGACGATATTCATTATCGTGGTGGCACCCTGTTAACAGAGAATTTTAGCTGGGCCTCCACCATGACTTGCACTATGGCCAAGGCGCCTGATCCGCTATTGTTGCCGGATACATGGCGTGAAAAATGGCTAGAACGTTTGCAACACATGCCATTTTTAGCAAGAAACTGGTTAGAGCACAGTTATAAAGACGACTACTGGAAGCATGGGTCTATTAATGAGGACTATTGTGCTATTAAAGCCGCAGTCTATTGTATTGGAGGCTGGGGTGATGCCTATTCTGTAGCCATCCCACGCATGATGCAAGGCTTGCAGGGTCCAAAGAAAGCCCTCATCGGACCTTGGGCGCACAAATACCCAAATTTTGCATCCCCCAAGCCAGAGATGGATTTTTTGGCCGAGGCCAAACGATGGTGGGATTATTGGCTCAAAGACATCAATAACGGCGTTATGAGTGAGCCCACTATTGCTGCCTACATTCAAGACTCTGTGCCACCTCAAGCCGCTTATGATCAACGGCCCGGACTGTGGGTAGAAGGGGATCAATGGCCGCTACAAAATCAGAAAATGGATTTCAACCTGAGTAGTGATGGTCGCTTAACCGATGCCCAAACCATGGGTGAGGCGTCAGTACAAAGCCCTTTAACCACGGGTGCAGCAAGTGGTGAATATTGTGTGATGTGGTGTGGGCCTGATTTTCCTACAGACCAACGACAAGACGATGCAAATAGCCTGTGCTTTGATTCCGAGCCACTAACAACCCCCATATCTTTATTGGGAGCTGGTGAGCTTAGGGTGAAAGTCACTAGTGATAAAAACTGTGGCCAAATGATTATTCGTCTGTGTGATATAGCCCCCAATGGCAGCAGTAAAAGAATTAGCTACGGCGTTCTTAATCTTGCTATGCGTGAGGGTTTTGACAACCCTCAAACTGTAGTTGCCGGGGAAGTCATATCTCTGTGCATTAAATTGGATGACACGGGCTATCAAATACCCACTGGCCACAGATTACGCCTAGCAATCTCGAGTGCTTATTTTCCTTTGATTTGGCCTGCGCCACAAGAGGTAAAGTTAACCTTGGATTTGGCATCCGCTTGTTTGACATTGCCAATACATGACCGCAGTACAACATTAAATCGAGATCTAGGTCAAGGCTACGTCTGTCCAGTCGGTAAAACCAAAGAAATCCGCCCAGAAAAACACAGCCGAATAACTCAAACCGATGCTGCCGACGAGCGAGTGACAACATTGATCGATGACGATTTTGGTGAATTTACCTTTGTGGATCACAATCTCACAGTGGCTCAATCTTGTACTGAAAAGCACACGATTCTACCCCACGACCCCCATTCTGCATACAGCGAATGTCGCTGGCATTCCCGTCAATCAAGACCGGGGTGGGACATTGATGTCTATACTTATTTAGAAGTGACTTGCGATGCCGATTACTTCTACCTCGAAAGTAGTCTCGAAGCGTTAGAAAATGGCACACAAGTTCATCAACAACACTGGCAAGAAAAAGTGTCCAGGGGTTTTGCTTGAGTCAATTAGATGCTCAAATGCAGCTCTTTGTACAGAGGTCACTGAAGTGCTATCCCACCGATGCTATTGAGTCAAGTGCAGTTGACCAAAGACGCTGGTATGATGCCTTGTGTGAAGAGTTTTCTGTGCCAAGACCCCAAGGGATTATTGCCACTAATGGCTTTGTTCAAGCGCCAAATGGCCACAAAGTTCCGATCCGTCGCTATCAAGTAGGGTGCCAATCAAGCAAAGTTCAAATTGTCTATGCTCATGGTGGTGGCTTTGTTGTAGGTGGCTTAGATAGCCACGACGATATTTGTGCAGAGCTTGCTCATTATAGCGGTGTGGATTTGGTGGCAGTGGATTATCGTTTAGCACCAGAATTTAATTATCCAGATGATATTAATGATTGTTTGGCTGTGGTAGATCAGTTACTGGCTGATGGTCATCAACTCATATTAGCGGGCGATAGTGCTGGTGGTACTTTGAGTGCCTGTGTTGCCAATGCCCGTTGTCAATTCACTTCTTCACAACTGCTTGGGCAAGTGTTGATCTACCCAGCCCTAGCCCAAGGTGTAGATACATCTTCAATGAGCGAGCACGCCTTCGCACCCTTGTTGAGCCGAGCTGATGTGGAATATTACCTGCCTATAAGAGTCGGTGTAGGGGAAATGCCAACCTGCGACCCTTTGTATTGGCCCATGCAAGGGAGTGAATTAGAGCAATTGCCAGTCACTCACCTGTTTCCTGCAGAA
>CAJXHL010000004.1 GCA_913054335.1 uncultured Gammaproteobacteria bacterium
CAAGAGCAACACCTTCAATAGCATTTGTTGAAGCTGTAGTTATATAGTCAAAAGCTTTGAAAATGTTGACTCACTATTTGATGACTTAGATAGTTAATGTATCAAATATTTAGAACGGCTGGTTTTAAGAAAGATTATAAAAAACTATCAAATATTGACAAAGAGTTGTTGAGAGAAGTTGTTACAACTCTTGCCAATGGAGATCGTCTCGATTTTAGATACAAAGACCATAAGTTAATCGGTAATTTTGTTAATTGTCGAGAATGCACATCAAGTCAGATTTACTATTAATCTATAGAATAGAAAGCAATGTTTTAGAATTGGCGTTGGTACGAGTGGGTAGTCATTCCAAGTTATTTAAAAAGTAAACAATAAATACTCTAAATCGGTTGATTATGAAAACAATAAAAGTCCGCTTGGGTGATGATACTTACCAAGCCATCAAACTGGCAGCGAACGGTAATAAATGCCATATTTCCAATTTTATTGAGTTTGCAACCATGCAATATCTGACTTCAGAGCAGTATGTTGATGGAGAGAAAATGGCAGAGATACTCAGAGATAAGGAGTTGGTTGCCAATCTCAAAAAGGGGTTGAAAGATATAGAAGATGGAGATTACAGCATTGTTTAATTAAGCAAAAAGTGACGCGGAAAAGTTTAGTGAGCATTCTATAATTGCCCCTATGAAATTTGAATTAAACAAGACCGATAATAAGGCCCGCTTAGGGAAGATGACTTTTGCGCGAGGTGAAGTCAATACCCCGGCCTTTATGCCTGTTGGCACTTACGGCACAGTCAAGGCAATGACGGTTGAAGAGGTCAAAGAGCTTGGTGCTGAAATTATTCTTGGCAACACATTCCATCTGTCGATCACGCCGGGTACAGATGTTATTGAAGCACACGGTGACTTGCACGACTTCATGAATTGGCAAGGGCCAATTCTCACCGATTCGGGTGGTTTTCAGGTGTTTAGCTTAGGTCATATTCGTAAAATCAACGAAAAAGGCGTATCTTTTCGTTCACCCAAAGATGGCGATAAAATATTTATGGGGCCGGAAGAGTCGATGCAAATTCAGCAAAAACTCGGCGCTGACATTGTTATGATTTTTGACGAATGTATTGCTTATCCAAGTGAGAAATCTGCAGTCGACCAGTCGATGCAGCTCTCTCTGCGTTGGGCAAGGCGCTCCAAAGACGAACACCAAAGATTGAATAATGACAATGCACTATTCGGTATTGTGCAGGGTGGCATGCATGAAGAGCTAAGACGTCAATCGGTTGAGGCTTTGGTCGATATTAGCTTTGATGGTTATGCCATTGGCGGTCTTTCTGTTGGAGAGCCAAAAGAAGAGATGATTAAAGTTTTGGAGTATTTGCCAGATGCAATGCCAGCCGACAAGCCGCGCTATCTAATGGGCGTTGGAACGCCAAGCGATTTAGTTGAGGGGGTGGCTAGAGGTATTGATATGTTTGACTGTGTGATGCCTTCAAGAAATGCCAGAAATGGATATTTGTTTACCTCTACAGGCATTGTTAAAATTCGCAACGCCAAGCACAAAATGGACACAGGACCACTTGATACCAATTGTGAATGCTCGACTTGTCAAAACTACTCTAGAGCGTATTTACATCACTTGCAAAAGACCAACGAAATTTTAGGCTCACGACTCAATACTATGCATAATTTGCATTATTATCAGCATTTGATGTCGTCCATGAGAGAGGCGATTAAGAATGAAAAATTCGAGGATTTCAGATCTGAATTTCACGCTCAACAGGCATCAGTTGAATTATTCAGAAGTTGCTAATATTGTCATTGGGTTTTTTGTAAAGTAAACATCCAAAACAGCTTTGGCAATCGGTGCGGCTTTTGAGCTACCACTGCCGGCGTTTTCAACAATGATTGCTATTGCCACTCGTGGGTTTTCAATCGGCGCAAAGCCGGTAAATAGGGCGTGGTCTCTGAGTTTTTCCTCGTATTTTTCAGCAATGTATGTTTCTTCAGGGTCGAGGCCGAATACTTGTGCGGTACCTGTTTTGCCGGCAAGTGTGTAGCTAAGGTTGTGGTTTAAGCGCCTTGCTGTGCCTTTTTTTCCATAAACGGCTTGCACCATGCCATCAATAATTATTTCCCAATTTTTTATGTCTTTAATAGGGATTTGGCGAGACTTTTGTATGCTCATTGTTGTGATGTCGCCCGTACTGTTTTGCGCATGCATCAACAATTGCGGCACTAATAATTGCCCCTTGTTGGCAATTGCTGCTGTTGCAAGAGCGAGTTGTAGCGGACTGGCAGTCATAAAGCCTTGTCCAATACCCGTATTTAAGGTTTCTCCTCGATACCAAGGCTCGTCCTTATTAATTTTTTTCCATTCACGAGAGGGTAGAATGCCGGCAAATTCACCCGGCAAGTCAACACCGGTTTTTTGTCCAAATTGAAAATGCGCTAAGTTGTCGTGAAGCTTGTCAATCCCCATGTTGAATGCAAGATCATAAAAGAAAACATCGCAAGATTGAGCGATGGCGTCAATGACGTTAACATGACCATGACCTGTGCGCTTCCAGTCGTTAAATTTTCGTGAGTAATTGGAAATTTTGTAATACCCTGGACAAAAGACTTTACTAGTGACAGTTATGTCCTTTTGCTCTAGGCCACCAAGGGCAACCATAGGTTTAATGATTGAGCCCGGTGGATAGAGACCTTTAATACTGCGGTCAAATAGCGGTAGATTTTTGTCATTTAGAAGTGTTTGGTATTGCTTGAATGAAATGCCACCAACAAACCAGTTTGGATCGAATGTTGGCGTGCTTACTAGTGCTAAAAGCGAGCCATCGGTGACATCAATTATCACCAATGCGCCTCGTTTGCCATCCATTAATTCTTCGGCTTTTAATTGTAAATCCAAGTCAATGCTTAAATACAAATCTTGACCTGACTCGGCTGAAGTGAGTATTTTCGAGTCCACCACTCGGCCTGAGACGTTTCTCTCAATTTGTTTTTTGCCAGAGCTGCCATGCAAAAGATTTTCGTAGTGTTTTTCAATACCGGTTTTGCCAACGAAAGTTGTACCGGCGTAGTTGTCTTTATCGTATCTGTCTTTATCGTCTTGATCCATTGAAGAGACGTAACCAATCAAATGGGAACTGCTCGCACCGTTAGGATAAACACGGTAAAAATAAGGCTCTACTTCAACACCTGGGAGTCGTGCTTTAGTGAGGAAAATAGCCACTGATTGCTCTGAAATATTGTGCTTTATAGGGATATTGTGGAACTTTCTGTAGCGTTTCTCGGTTTTATAAAATTGTTCGATATCATCATCATTGATTAAGTCAAAATACTTAAGCTCAAACATTGTAGCGTCCATGTCTTTGACCTTCTCAGGGGTGATTGTGAGCTTATAAGAAAGCGTATTGGAGGCCAATATTTTGCCGTTGCGATCAAGAATATCACCCCTTGTAGGGGTAATTGGTAGTTGCTGTAATTGATTACCCAGAGCTTCTGCAGTGTAGTAATCGTAATTAATAATTTGCAAGTTATAAATACGTGATATCAGCACCAAACTCAGCACAATAATAAACAGCGCAGCAATGACAACGCGAGATTGAAAAACTCTTATTTCTCGTTTTGTATTAGCAATTTTATCCATGAGACCTATGTAGCGGCTTAATTAGTGCTTAAGTTTGACCAGCAAAAAATGAACAATTGGCCAGAGGATAGCGCCCGTTATTGGCGCAAGGAAGATGAGGTAACTAAAGTCAAAGCCTTGAATCATCAAGTGAACACCAATCGTGATTAATAAATAAATCAACGAGGCGACAAAAACATAGACTTGTTGGGTGCTGAGGTTGGATACGTAAAACGATTTCTTTACATGGATAATAAAGACAGTGCTACCAATAAGAGCTAAGGCATTTTGACCAAATACATTGCCGTGTAATAAGTCAAGCAATAAACCTAATAATAGAGCGAAGCTATAAACTGCTTTGGTTTCAACGTAGATTAACCAGTAGATAAAAAATATCAGCACCCAATATGGCGCGGCACTCTGAATCATTTCGGGCAAAGAAATGACACTCAACAATGCAGAAATTAATGTTAGTTTAAATAGTAATATGAGTGGGCTCTGTCTGATCATAAAGGCTCCGAGACAACAAGCACAAATTCTAATTCATTCATATTTTCAAATGGCTTTAGCTTTATCAATAGGAATGCTTCGTCTTGTGGCGCACTTACCTCAATAACCTCACCGACAGGGTAACCCGCTGGATACGACCCTCCAATACTACTGGTGACAAAAGTATCGCCCAATTTAACATCGGCATCAAACGGCATAAATTCTATCTTCATGTCGCCCTTACTTGAGGCCATACCCTTGGTGATACCTCGACCGCCATTACGGACATTTTTCACAGGAATGTGTTGAGTGGGATCGGTTGCTAATTGAACCGTGGCATAAAATGGTGTTGATTGGATAATTTGACCAACAACTCCGTTTGCGCCGACTACAATTTGTGATGCTAGGATATTGTCATTACTACCCTTGTTAATCACCAGCTGTTTTTTCAATCGAGACTGTGAGATAGACTTAATCCGAGCTAATTTGACAGCATTCTCCGGCAAGGAGTAACTGGCGTCAATAAGTCGACTGATTTTTTGATTTTCTAAAACAAGATTGTTAAAGATTTGCAGCTTTGCTTTGAGTTCAAACAATTCATTGGTGAGCTGTTCATTCTCGCTGATGAGCTGCTCGATATTGCTACCTTTATCGCTTACCCAATTCATCATTTCACTGGGCAGGTCTACCAAAAAATAAACAGGCGACAATAGAGCAGTGCTATTGCGTTTTAGATTGTCTAAATATGAAAAACGAGCATCCAGTACAATTAGAATAATTGCAATTAAAGCTGAAACAAGGGGTTTTAGTAGTCGCATAATGAGTCTGATCGACTACTCTGCGGCTAAAAATCCCATGTTGTGTTCGTTGATCATATCGAGTGCCATGCCACCACCACGAGCAACACAAGTCAGTGGATCGTCAGCGATAGTGACCGGCAGGTTAGTCTCGCTATTAATCAATTTGTCAATACCTTCTAACAATGCTCCACCACCAGTAACGACCAAGCCGTTTTGAGCAATATCTGAAGACAATTCAGGGGGTGTTTGTTCGAGCGCTGTACGCAGGGAGTTAATAATCATTCCTAAGGGCTCAGTCAGTGCTTCTAATATTTCAGCATTGGTCACTTCAAAACTCACAGGAATGCCTTTGGCAACATCACGACCTCTGAATTCAATTTTCTTTACTACTTTAGACGGGAAGGCAGAACCAACCTCTTCTTTGATTTGTTCAGCAGTTGCTTCACCAATAATAATGCCGTGAACGCGTCTAACGAATTTAACAATGGTGTCATCGAAAACATCACCACCGATTCTGATGGAATCAGAATAAACGATGCCGTTTAAAGACATAATTGCAATTTCAGTGGTACCACCACCCACATCAATCACCATTGCGCCTGAAGGCATGTCAATTGCCATGCCGGCACCAAGAGCGGCCGCCATTGGCTCTTCAATTAGGTAAACATCGCGCGCGCCAGCGCCAACAGCGCTTTCTTTAATGGCACGACGCTCTACTTGAGTAGCGCTACAGGGCACACAAATGAGTACTTTGGGGCTTGGCGAGAAAAAACCCGATCTGAGTACTTTTCGCATAAAGTGCTGCAACATTTTTTCTGTCACCTTGAAATCAGCAATCACGCCGTCTTTCATTGGTCTAATGGCCTCAATAGCGCCAGGGGTTCTACCCAGCATGTTTTTTGCATCTTGACCGACTGCAATAACTTGTGATTCCATTGCACCTTTTTCGTGTCTAAGGGCGACAACCGAGGGCTCGTTTAAGACGATTTTTCCGTCCATATAGATAAGCGTATTTGCAGTACCTAAGTCGATAGAAAGATTTTGGCCTTTAAAGAAGTTAAACATATAGAAATTCCCTGCTAGATATTGATAAAATGTTCAGAAGGAACAATATAACCTGCTGGGACTAAATAGACAATAGAGAAGGCTAAATAAATATGAAAATAAAGCAAAACCACCTGATAGAGAGCATTTTTTCTGCACTCCAGTACATATCTTATTATCACTCGCCGGATTTTATTCGAGCGATGGTAGAGGCCTACGAAAAAGAGAGCAATGTCGGCGCTAAAAATGCCATCGGCCAAATTCTAATAAATTCAAAAATGTGTGCTTTTGGCAAGCGACCTCTTTGCCAAGATACAGGCATTGTCAATATCTTTTTAGAAGTAGGGATGGATGTTCAATGGGATGCCGATCTTTCGGTTGATGAAATGATTAACGAAGGCGTTAGACAAGCTTACACGCACCCCGACAATCCATTGAGGGCCTCTATAGTAAGCGATCCTTTATTTGCCAGAAAGAACACCAAAGACAATACCCCGGCGGTCATTCATACCAAGATAGTGAAGGGCGATAAGTTGGATGTGATTGTTGCGGCAAAAGGTTGTGGCTCTGAGAACAAAGCCAAGTTTACCGTACTTAATCCGGGTGAGAATTTAAGCGATTGGATTCTAAAAACGATTCCGACAATGGGTGCTGGCTGGTGTCCGCCAGGCATATTGGGGATTGGTGTTGGTGGTACGCCTGAGAAGGCGATGTTGATGGCAAAAGAGTCGTTGATGGATCCTGTTGATATTAATGAAGTCAGAGTCAAAGCCAATCCGAGTGAGATTGAAAAACTAAGACTTGATCTTTTTGATAAGGTAAACAACTTGGGTATTGGTGCTCAAGGTCTGGGCGGTTTAACAACAGTATTGGATGTCAAAATAAAAGATTATCCAACACATGCTGCTTCTCAACCGGTTGCTATTATTCCGAACTGTGCAGCCACAAGACACGTGCATTTCACTCTTGATGGTTCAGGTGTGGCGCAATTGCCGCCGGTCGATTATGATGTTTATCCTGATTTAGAAATGGATTATTCTCAATACAGAAAAGTTGATTTGTCTGAGCTTACTCGTGAGCAAATGCAAGATTGGAATATTGGCGATACCTTGCTACTCAGCGGCACTATCATTACTGGACGAGATGCGGCGCACGGGCGGCTCAAAAAGATGATAGAGTCTGGCGAGGGCTTACCGAAAGGTGTTGATTTTGATAATAAGTTTATTTATTACGTTGGCCCAGTAGATGCTGTTGGTGAAGAGGTAATCGGTCCAGCAGGCCCTACAACGGCAACTCGAATGGATAAGTTCACCGATATGATGTTGGAAAATACTGGCATTCTCGGTATGATCGGCAAGGCGGAGCGCGGCCCGAAAACAGCCGAAAGCATTAAAAAACATCGGGCAAGTTATTTAATTGCTGTAGGTGGTGCAGCCTACCTTATTTCTAAGTCCATTAAAAAAGCCAAAGTTTTGGCTTTTGAGGAAATGGGAATGGAGGCTATGTATGAGTTTGAGGTAAAAGACATGCCTGTTGCTGTTGCTGTTGATACTCGGGGTAATAACATTCATAAAATTTTTAGTCAAATACCGATTACTGAGATCAAGTAATGTATGTTGTGATTTTCACCGCCAAATTAAAACAGCTTGACGAGTGTTACTATGAGACGGCTGCCAAACTTAAAGAGGTGGCTTTTGATCAATACAATTGTATCAAATTTACTTCATGCACCGAAGGCGATTTGGAGATAAGCGCCTCCTGTTGGCATTCTTTAGAAGACGTAAAAAATTGGAAGCAACATACTGAACATCTTCAGGCGCAAGCAAAAGGCAAACAGGAATGGTACGAGTCTTACGAAGTGCAAGTAACTGAAGTTTTGCGAGAGTATCAGCACTCAAATCTTAAATGATCTATGCAAAGGTCTCAGCGTATAATTCGCGCTGAAGTTGATCGGATAGTCGCTGGTGGCGTTTGCTATCAGAGGAAAGTCCGGGCTCCCTAGAGCAAAGTGCTAGTTAACGGCTAGGCGCAGTGATGCGACGGAAAGTGCAGCAGAAAAGAAACCGCCTACTTGTAGGTAAGGGTGAAATGGTGCGGTAAGAGCGCACCGCGCACTTGGTGACAAGTGTGGCAGGGTAAACCCCACTTGGAGCAAGCTCAAATAGGAAGGCATTGGCGTGGCTCGCGTTGTCTTCGGGTAGAGTGCTAAAGGTGCTTGGTGACAAGTACCGTAGATGAATGACTATCTTGATTTCGGTCAGACAGAACCCGGCTTATAGATCAACTTCACTTATTAAAACATGAGCTATAATTAGCACTTTAAATGCGTTAGATAATTTTTGTGGAGTGTAGAAATGAGCTATATTTATTTAGCATTGGCCGTTGTTGCCGAGGTAATTGGCACCAGCCTCCTAAAGTCAACAGATGAGTTTACCAAGCTTACCCCTACCGCCGTTGTGGTTGTATGTTATATTGTTGCGATGTGGTTATTGACTCTGGTCCTCAGGGAGATGGCAGTTGGTATTGTGTATGCGATATGGTCTGGCTTGGGCATTGTTTTAGTTACTGCTGTAGCCGCTGTTTACTACAAGGAAATTCCGGATTTAGCAGCCATTATTGGTATGGTTTTAATTGTTTCTGGGATTGTGGTTATGCATTTGTTTTCAGGTTCGATGCAGCATTAGGCGCACTTCTCCTCTTTGGTAGACGTCATTGATTTGAAAAAAACTTCTGAATATGTAGTAAATTAGTCTATTTATCAGAAGGAATTTTTGACTTTTTGACTTGTTATTGAATTTTTTTCTATTATTTAACTAACAATATTAACTATTAATCTATTTTTTGGGTGATAATAAGAACATGTTCAAATTAGATGAAAGAGACATTCAAATTCTTGCTATCCTTCAGGAGGAGGGCAGAATCACTAAAACAGCCCTGGCTGAACGTCTAAGTTTATCCTTAACACCTTCATGGGATCGTTTGCAGCGCCTTGAAGAAGCTGGCATTATTGATGGTTATAGCTCGCGACTTTCACCCAAATTTATGAAAAACTTCCATTTGGTGATTACTGAAGTTGAATTAGAAAGCCACAAAGAAGGTGAGTTTGAGCGTTTTGAACAAGCCATTACCAGTTTTGATGAAGTACAATCTTGCTGGTCTGTTGGTGGTGGTTTGGATTATATTTTGCGCGTTTTGGTAGAAGATGTTTCAGGTTATCAGGCATTTATCAATAAGGTCTTAAAGGCTGACATTGGCCTTCGTCGTTATTTTAGTTACGCCGTAATCGATAGCATTAAAGATGATAATACCGTGCCAGACAGTCTCATTCGTAATTCCTCTGTAGCTAAGTAATTCACTCCGCTCAGCTCGTTTCTATTTTTATTGTTATTTCATTCGCCCAAGTACGGCACGATCGATACCATTATTATCTTGAAAGCCTCTGACATCAGAAAATGATTGTCGCATCAATCGCATAATTTCCGTTTGTTGATTAAAGCCATGCTCCAGCAAAAGGTATCCACCTGAGTTTAACTGCCTTGGTGCTTGCTCGATAATAATGCGAATGTCTTCAAGCCCATCAGCACCTGAGATTAGCGCTTCAATCGGTTCAAATTGAAGATCTGCTAGATGCGGATCATTGGTTTGTACATAAGGTGGATTGCTTATAATCAAATCATAGCATTGATTGGGCACAGCCTCAAACCAACTGCCATGTCTAAATTCAATGTTTGTTTTTGTGGTGTTGGCGTTATGTGTTGCAACCTTAAGTGCGGCTTTAGATTGGTCGGCTGCGCTGACTTTCCAACTGCTGCATTTATCTGCCAAAGTGATGGCGATAACGCCACTACCAGTGCCTAAATCCAGCACCTTAATTGACTCACTTGAGTCGAACAATCCAAGTGCAATATCAATCAAGATCTCTGTTTCTGGTCTTGGAATTAAAGTGTCAGTTGTTACCTTGAAATCCAAGTGATAAAAACCTTTTGTTCCTGACAAGTAGGCAAAAGGCTCACCACTTTCTCTCTTTTGGATTAGCAAGTCAAGTTTTGCTAACTCACCCTCGCTAATCTTGTGATTTGGATTGGCGCACAAGGAGGGTTTTGAAAAATCTAGTGCTAAGCAAAGTAGTTCTTCGATGTCAATAATATCGCTACGAAGAAAGTCTTGAATTGTTTTTGCCCTAGACATGAAATGTCACGTAAGGCGTCATTATTAAGCCTGAGCCTTGGCAGCCACATGCGCGATAGGAGCAGCTTGCGCTGTTTTTTGCTTTGAATCTATTAAGTTTTTAAACGCAACAATTAAACCAAGGCCGATAAATGCACCTGGTGGCAGTAGAGCAATTAAGCTGCCTTGATAATCGCTAAAAAATGTTATGGTTAGAGAGGTTCCAAACTCTCCAAATAATAAGTCTGCTTGATCAAATAGCGTGCCGTTACCTAAGATTTCTCTCATTGCACCGAGTAGCACGAGCACAGCAGTAAAGCCAATACCCATCATCAAACCGTCAACGATGGATTTATCCCAGCTATTTTTTGAGGCGAACGCTTCGGCGCGGCCTAAAATTGCACAATTGGTCACAATTAGCGGCACAAAAATACCAAGGATTAAATACATGTCATAGAAAAACGACTGCATGATAAGATCAACAATCGTAACAAACGAGGCGATCAGCAATACAAAAATAGGAATTCTGACCTCTTTGCGAATGTAGTTGCGGAATAGCGACACCGTGACATTAGACGCTATCAAAACAAAGGTTGTTGCTAAACCTAGGCTAATGGCATTAACCACATTGTTGGTTACCGCTAATAATGGACATAACCCCAACAAAGCAACTAAGGCTTGATTGTTGTTCCAAAGACCGTTACGCGTTATTTTTAAGTAATCTTGCATATGGGCTATTATATCAATAAGCTTAGCCGAAAAATCTTCTTGGAGTTCTTATGGCAATAATTTCCAATATTTTTACTGAGTGAACTAAAAATACATAAGTTTTATCACCTAAATAGGCGTAAAAATAGAATTTTTTATTAGGTAAGGCTATCCTGCGATAGGGTTAAAGTATGAATACTGTATTTGAAAGCGCAATAATTAAGCACACATCGGGTAAGCCGAACTCCTTTAAGGCAGCAATGAAGGTTTTACCAGCCGAAGGGTTTGCATCAGCAATTGAAGAAATATCCCAATGGCAAGGGTATGAGCCCACGCCTTTGTTTAGTCTAAAAAACATCTCCTCGAATCTATCCCTTAGTGAAGTGCTGTACAAGGATGAAGGTCCGCGATTTGGCTTGGGGAGTTTTAAGGCGCTCGGTGGCTCTTATGCTGCACTTAAGGTTCTACAGCGCGAGGTATCCAAAGTATTGAATGACAAGGTTTCTCTTAAAGATATACGAAATGGCAAATACAACGTTGAGGCTTCAAAAATTACCCTGGTTTCAGCAACTGATGGCAATCATGGTCGATCACTAGCTTGGGGTTGTCAGCGTTTTGGTGCGCCTTGCAAAATCTATATTCACGCAGAGGTCAGTGAAGGACGAGCAACCGCTATGCGCGATTTAGGTGCAGAGGTGGTTCGCATAGATGGCGACTATGACGACTCGGTAGACCTTGCTCGAAGCGAGGCTGAAGAAAATAATTGGTTTGTTGTTTCCGATACTTCTTGGCCTGGCTATTACGAGCCCCCTCGGGACGTCATGTTGGGCTACGGTGTGATGATGCATGAGATAAATGAATCGATAACTGAGCCTCCAAGCCATGTTTTTATTCAAGCTGGTTGTGGTGGTTTTGCGGGTTCGGTATGTGCATCTATCAGACAAGTTTGGAGTGCTCAGATGCCTAGAATTGTGATTGTAGAGCCCGATCTTGCCAACTGCCTCTTTGAGAGTTCTAAGGCAAATAAAGCACTGTTTGTCAAAATCAACGAAGAAAGTATCATGGCCGGTTTGTCTTGTGGCGAGGCATCAGCATTTGCATGGGATATCATCGCAGAAGAGGCGAGTGATTTTGTTACCATTCCTGAAAATGTTGTTGCCCCAACTGTAAGGCTATTGGCCAAGTCGCAGAGTAATGATCCCGTGATTGAGGCGGGCGAAAGCGCAGTGGCAGGACTTGCAGCGCTTATCTGTGCTGCCAAACAGCCTAGTTTAAGAGCGACTCTTGGTCTGAATGAATCATCTCGCGTTTTATTATTTGGCTCAGAAGGGGTAACGGACCAAGCAATATTTGATGAGATTATGACAGGGGATACTTATGGTTAATATTCCTCAGCGCGGCTTTCCAGTCTCGGAGTTTGCAGCCCGCTTGCAGTGCGCTCAAAGCCAAATGGTGTCGCAAAACCTAGATGGAATTTTGCTGATGAGTGAGCCAGAGGTGCGCTATTTTAGTGGCTTTCATACATTGTTTTGGCTAAGCCCTACACGCCCTTGGTTTTTATTTATACCGATTGAAGGTAAACCGATTGCCATTATTCCAGAAATTGGTGCAGCGCTGATGCGCGAGACGTGGGTTGAAGACATTCGCACGTGGAGTGCACCCTCACCAGATGATGACGGTATCAGTTTGTTGTTGGATTTACTCAACCCATTGTCGAAGCAGGGCGGACGCTTAGGTATTATGAAAGGCCATGAAACCAGCCTGCGGATGCCGCTGGCCGATTACGAGCGCTTGATGACTTCATTGCCAGGCCTTAATTTGATAGATGCGACAAGTCTGGTTCGCAGTCTACGGATGGTGAAATCTGCGTTTGAAATTGAAAAAATTGCCCATATTTGTACCATAGCATCCAATGCTTTTGCCCGTGCGAATGAAATCTTCTACGAAGGCCAGCCTTTTGCTGAGACATTCAGGGCTTTTCGTATGGAGTGCTTAGCGCAAGGAGCGGACGATGTGCCTTATTTGGCCGGTGGTGCCGATATTGGCGGCTATCAAGACATTATTTCCCCGCCTTCACAGCGTTTGTTGCAAAAAGGCGATATTCTGATGTTGGATACAGGTGCAACTTTCGATGGCTATTATTGCGATTTTGATCGTAATTATGCCATAGGCAAAGACGACGAATTATCCCGTCGCGCGCATGACACGCTATGGCGTGCTACAGAAGCCGGTTTGGCTGTTGCCAAGTCAGGCACCACTTGCCGAGAATTGTTTCAAGCAATGAGTGGCGTTATTACAGAAATGGATTATCAAGGTGGCGATGTTGGGCGAATGGGCCATGGTTTGGGTATGCAATTAACAGAACAACCTTCTCATGCAGTTTTTGATGAAACAGTATTAGAGGAAAACATGGTAATAACTCTTGAGCCGTCTTTGAGCTATGGTGATGGTCGAATCATGGTGCATGAAGAAAACATCGTTGTGCAAAACGGCGCACCGCGTCTCTTATCAAGGCGTGCCGATCAAGAATTACCAATTATTGGCAGGGGTTAAAATGAAATTAAACTTTACAACGGATAGCGGTATTGGCAGTAGAGCAACATTAGGACTAATTGTTTTACAGACCGATGAAACGCTCGAGTCGGAATTTGCCAAAGTTCTACCAAAAGATGGCGTAGCACTTTATCACAGCCGCATACCAATGTGTAATGAAGTCAATTCCGATACACTAAAACAGATGCAAATTGACATACCGAATTCTGCTGCGCTTTTACCGCCTGCCCTCTCATTTGACGTTATCGGTTATGGATGTACCTCTGGTGCTACCATTATCGGACCAGAAACAGTGCGTGATGCTGTGCAAAAGGCACACCCCGAAGCACAAGTCACCAATCCAGTCACTGCAATTATCGCGGCGTGTGAGGCACTCAATGCGAAAAAACTGGGTTTTCTTACACCGTATGTGCCTGAAGTCTCTGCGCAAATGCGTGAAAAGTTAGAAGCCTCCGGTCATAGTGTCGTTGCTTTTGGTTCTTTTGAAGAATCTGAGGATTGCGTCGTGGCTAAAATTACTGAAGCCTCTATCCTCGAGGCGATAGAGTCTGTTGCTTTGCAAGCAGAATGCGATGCGGTGGTCGTGTCCTGCACCAGTTTACGAACGACAGGCTTGATCAAGGAGGCAGAGGCTCGTATCGGCAAGCCTGTTATATCGAGTAATCTTGCCATGGCTTGGCATATGATGAAGCTGGCTAATTTATCCCACAATCCTTCAGAATTTGGGGAGTTGTTTAACCTTTCTTCTAGGAAATAATAGCCAAAGCCACTTTAGTAGGTGCATATTCAAAATTTCCAATATTTCTCTCGTTGAGTAAAAAACCATCAGTTTTATGGCATAAATGGGGCTAAATAAAGGCTTTTATTGCTCAAAATAGCCGTTTTTGATGATTTTTTCATTTTGTTTTTGGCTATTTCGAGGAGGTGAATTGCCGAAAGGCAAGAGAAGCTGCCCTGGGGTATTATTTCCGAAATTTTTAGATTAAACCCTTTCTCAAAAATCAAGGATTTTTTCGCTTAGGTCTTGTTACCTTTCTGCTTGCACCCGAGGGCAGGCCACCCACTCCAGAAAGGTAACCGAAAGAACACCCTAGTGCGAAGCCTGCCTTTGGTGCAATAAAATTGATTAACCTTAAATTCGTTTTCTCGAATTGTGCCGCGCCCGAGCGTTGCGAGGAAGTGCCCCTGGGGTGCAAATTCTTAAGCGAAGACTTCATTACAGCTGAGTTAAACAGTGCGTAAGCATCTGTTTCTACGAAACTTATGCTCTATGAGTGTAAAGTTTATTAGTGATCTTGATTGTCAAGGGAATAGTAGTTTGAATCACTATTTTATTTAACCAACACAGTCCATATTAAGGTACTGGTATGATTGCGAGGATTAATTAATAGTGATAAACCTTGGGGAAGTAGTTGTGCATCTTGTAATGTTTGATATCGATGGAACATTAGTCAATTCGTCCAGCTTCGAAGACGTTTGTTATACGAAAGCAGTTCAAGAGGTAATAAAGCATCCAGTTGACACTGATTGGTCAAAGTACATTAATGTTACTGACTCAGGGATCTTGCATGAAATAATCGATAAAAATGGTCTGTATAGTGATTGGCATAACATTCACAGAGAAGTGAAGCTTTCATTTATAAGTCATATAAAATCACATTTGCACCATACTCAAGTAAAAGAAATTGAGGGAGCCTCAGCATTTATTCAGCTACTTCGTCAAAGAGATGATGTCGTGTTGGCAATAGCGACTGGTGGTTGGGAGGAAACGGCCAGATTGAAGCTGGAATCTGCTGGGATCGACTATTCTGGAATTGCCTTTGCTTCGGGCTCGGATCATGTTGGTCGAATTGACATTATGAAAATCGCTGAAGCAAAATGTTCTGAGAATGGATTTACTTCTAAATCTTATTTTGGTGATGCTATTTGGGATAAAAAAGCATCGCAGGCATTAGGTTTTAACTTTATTCTGGTCGGTGATCAAGTCAGTCATGCCAAACAAATAATGAATTTCAATTGCAGCGACAAAGCCTCAGCGCTGATTGGTTTATAGCGAAAAAAATGTACCTGACGCTAACTACTTCTGGAATAAGGCGCGCGCTATCCATTAAATATTGTCTCTACATTTAAGTTGGATGAGTCATAATAACAAAACTTAACAAGACACTAAGTTTAAGTGTTATTTCAATAAATTTAAAGATGGTTTAAATGAACAAGAATTACTCTTTAGTGACTGTGGACTGGTTACACGAAAATCTGGATGATGAAAACCTTGTTATTCTGGATGCAAGTATGGATAAGGTGTTGGGTAAAGAGCCGCTTGTTTATGACCATTTCTTCTGCATTAAGGGTGCTCAAAAATGCGATATTGAGCAAGCCTTTCACGATTCAAGTAGCAACCAACCCAATACCATGCCAACGGCAGAGCAATTTACACTCGAAGCGCAGAAATTAGGAGTGCATGCCAATAGCGTTGTTGTTATTTATGACAACCAAGGAATCTACTGTTCGCCTCGAGCTTGGTGGATGTTTAAATCGATGGGGCATAAAAATGTTTATGTACTCGATGGCGGATTGCCCGAATGGAGCGATAAAGGTTATGCGACAGAGAAGCACTACGGCTCAAAAACCAAAGGTGATTTTGTGGGGGATTATGTAACTGGTGCAGTTTGTCATTCTGAAGCTGTTCTAAATGCGATTGATGAGGAGGGTATAACTGTTATTGATGCACGAGCAAACGCCCGTTTTACAGGGGCTGCACCCGAGCCGTATGCGGGTTTAAGAAGTGGCCATATTCCAAAATCCGTCAATATTCCTTTTCTTAATTTATTGCGGGGTTATCGCTTTAAGTCGCCCGAGGACATTCGAGAAATCTTTAAACAACAAGGTGCTTTGGATAAGCAGCTGATGTGCTCCTGTGGTTCGGGTATTACGGCTTGTGTGGTGATGCTGGCTGCCAATGTTATCGGTATTAAGAATCTTTGTCTTTATGATGGCTCTTGGAGTGAGTGGGGAAGTGACTCTAAACTTCCTATTGAGAAATAACCATGAAAAAGAAAAACATTCTTGTGTTTAAACATATGCCGTCGCAAAATCCTGGCATATTTCGTGATTTTGCAGAAGCGCAAGGCGTTGAATTTATCGAAATTGATTTACATGCTGGGGATCGGATTCCAGAGCTGAGCGACTTTGATGGACTTTGGGTGATGGGTGGCTCAATGAATGTATGGGAAGAAGAACAGTACCCTTGGTTGATTAAGGAAAAACAGGTCATCAGGCGTGCAGTAAATGAACACAACATGCCTTTTCTGGGTATATGTCTAGGCCATCAATTACTTGCTGAAGCTATGGGCGGTAAGGTTGCTAAAACTGAGAATTATGAAATCGGTTTGTTTGAGGTAAGTCCTACTGATGAGGGGCTAAACCACCCACTGTTGCATGACATTCCAAGCTCATCACAATGGGTAAACGTACATTTGGCGGAAGTGGTCAAGGCGCCTGAAAAAGCCGTGATTCTAGCGACATCCAGTCAATGCCAAAACCATATTATGCAAATGGGAAAAAACGCCTATTCATGTCAGTTTCATCCAGAGGTTTGCGACCATACGGTAGAGGAGTGGATGAAAATTCCAGACATACCAGAGGCATTGGGCGGTTTACTTGGGTCAGAAGGTTTTGCCTATTTTAAGTCCAGTATCGCTAACAATTTACCCACCAACAATGCCGTTTCGTCAACACTATTTAGGAACTGGTGCGGGCTGGTTTTTGATTAAACACGATGACTTGTTCAAAGATTCTTAATTATTGTTTTGCAAAACCGCTTGGTATTGTCGAAACAAATTTCGGTAATAATTGATGAGATTGTCATTTTTTTAACTTAAATATCCACTTAAAATGAATAATGATAATTAGAGAATATAATAAATCGGATTGGAATAATCTGTGGCCTATTATTGAAAAGGTATTTCGCGAAGGTGAAACTTATGCGTTTTCCCCAGATATCACAGAGCAAGAGGCGCATAAGGTTTGGATAGAATCACCGAAGGAAGCATGGGTTGCTGTTGGGGAAGATAATAAGCTTTTAGGTACGTATTACCTTAAAGCAAACCAGCCGCAGCTTGGCTCCCACGTGTGTAATTGCGGTTATATAGTTTCTGAGGATGCAAGAGGAAAGGGCCTAGCAACGAGCATGTGTGAGCACTCTCAAATATTGGCTAAAGAATTAGGCTTTAGAGCCATGCAATATAATCTTGTCGTGTCAACAAATATAGGTGCAATTCGTTTGTGGGAAAAACTTGGGTTTCTAATAGTTGGCAACTTACCGAAAGCATTCAATAGTAAGAAAGCCGGTTATGTTGATGCATTTGTAATGTATAAAGAATTAATAACCAATTAATCACCATGCATTATCAAGACGTTATCAATTATTGGTTTTCCAAAGAAAATAAAAAACATTGGTTTAACTCGACGCCTGAAATTGACGCTGAAATTAAGGAAAAATTTGAAGGCTTGTGGCAAAGTGCAGCTGCAGGGAAGCTTGATGCTTGGCAAGAAACAGCTGAGGGCGCTCTGGCTCTCATCATCGTGCTAGATCAATTTCCGCTTAATATGTTTCGAGGTGAAGTTAAAAGTTTTCAAACAGAACAACAAGCAATTGAGGTAACTTTAAAGGCAATTGACAATGGCTTTGATAAAGGGTTGAGTGAGGAAAAACTGTCTTTTTTATTGATGTCTTTGATGCACAGTGAAAAACTTGAAGAGCAAGATTTATCGGTCAAGCTTTTCAAGGCACATAACTTAACCGATAATCTGAACTTCGCCGAGCACCACAGGAATCTAATTAAAGAATTTGGTCGCTTCCCCCACAGAAATGCAATACTAGGGCGTGAAGATACACCGGAAGAAGCTGACTATTTAGTTTCAAAGCGAGCGTTTACCGGCTAGATTAAATGCTCAAAGTCCTAACGCAACAGCAAATTGATCAATACCACGAACAGGGGTTTATCTCGCCAATTCGTGTTATGTCGGAAAATGAGGCACTGTTTATCGCTGCTGAGATAGCACGAGTTGAGGGTGAATATCCAGAGGAAATACATGCTGAAAGTCGTAACAATCTTCACCTGTCCTTCACCTTTCTTGATAAGTTAGCCCATCATAATACGATTGTTGACGCCATGGAAGACATTATTGGCCCGGATATTTCACTGTGGGCGTCAGTATTGTTTGCTAAAGATCCAAATTCTAAACACTATGTAAGTTGGCATCAAGATACAACCTACATGGGCTTTAACTTAAATGACTGTGCTACCCCGTGGATTGCTCTAACACCAAGCAATGAAGAGACGGGCTGTATGATGATGATTCCTGGTAGTCATAAAAATGCAATTCAACATCACGAAGATACTTTTGCTGAAAATAATATCTTAACACGTGGTCAGGTTGTGCCAAATGTTGATGAATCTCAGGCAGTGAGCCTCATTTTAAAACCGGGCGAGATGTCAATACATTGTGGTACGATTATCCATGGTTCTAAAGAAAATAAAAGCAATCAAAGGCGCGTTGGCTTTGCGTTGCAATCCTATGTGGGAAAACATATTAAACAGATTGTTGGCAAAGAGTTATGGACACATATTCGAGGACAAAAACGACAGGATTTTGGTGTTAAGTATTTACATCGACCACAATATGACATGGACCCCGAGACCGTTTCTGAGCGAAAAATAGCTGATGAAAATTTATCAAATATTCTCTATAAAGGCTCGAAAATCAAACGTAAATACTAGAAAAATCAAAGAATTAGGAGCTTAATAAACCCTGATGTCAGAACTAAATATCCATTTCAGCAGAGAAGAGTTTGCCGAGCGCCAAGAGCGTGTACGTAACAGCATGTGTGAACAAGAATTAGACGGTCTTCTGCTTTTTAAAATTGAGGACATGTATTGGCTTACGGGTTACGACTCCGACGGCTTTTGTATTTTTGGCACTATGTTTATCGGAACCGATGGGCAATTAACTCAACTGGTGCGTCCTGCCGATCTTGGTAATGCTTCTTATTCCTCGATTTGTGAAGATGTAAGAACGGCGCCTGACTCCGAGCATAGTAATCGGGCCGAACAGATTAAGAGCTTGTTGCAGTCTTTAAAAATGCAGGGTAAGAGAGTAGGTATTCAAGTTGACACGATGGGATTGACGCCGCGATTGTTTTTGCAAATTAAAGATGCACTCAGCAATTGGTGTGAGCTGATTGTGGTTGGTGATTTTATTCGAGAGTTGCGATTGGTCAAAAGCCCCCAAGAGCTCGCTTATATTCGCAAGGCGGGTGAGATATTGGATACAGCACTAAATAAAACGCTTGAGGTAGTAACTTCTGGCACTTTTGAAGGAGATATGTACGCTACATTTTATGATGCATTGTTTCGTCTTGACGGGGATTTACCCGCCCACATTCCTCCTTTGGGAAGTGGTAAATCAGCATTAAATTTGCGCTACACAACAAAGCGAAAACATATTCTCGAAAACGATCAAGTAACACTTGAACTTGGGGCTGGCTATCGTCATTATCATGCAGCAAGCATGTGTGTTGTCCTAACTGGCCCCGAGATCAATGAACGCCATTTAAAAATGCATGCGGTTAGTGTTGCTGCTCTGGATGCGGTGCAATCGATCTTGCGCCCGGGTACTACAGTTGGTGAAATTTACGACACCTATCGGCAAACACTAGAAAGTAATGGCGAACAAGACGCCGTGCTGACAGTTTGCGGCTATACGATGGGCGCTGTTTGGCCGCCCACTTGGATGGAGCAACCGCTAATTTTTGAAGACAACCCTGTTGTACTTGAGGAAAACATGTCATTTTTTACCCACATGATACTGAACGACCGCGAAACTGGACTATCGATGGCTGTTGCAGAGCAGGCTATTATTACTGCGGGCGAGCCAGAAATCATCACTCATGTCCCTCGAACACCAATAATCAAAAATTAGAGTAGTGGCTTAACCTCTATTAAGAAAAAGCAATTTCATTATTGACGACTTTTGCGTTAATAGTTGAGCCAGAAGTGTATTCACCCGCAAGTATTTTTTGAGACAGCGGATTTTCAAGCAGTTGCTGGATTGTTCTTTTAAGCGGTCTTGCGCCAAAAGCAGGGTCATATCCGCGCTCTACAATCAAATCCATCACGCCCTCATTCATCTCGAGTGATAAACCCAAGTTGGATAATCTGTCGCGAAGTTGATCAATTTGTAGCACTGCAATAGCTTTGATTTGTGGTTTTCCAAGGTTGTCGAAAATGACAATTTCATCAATACGATTAACAAATTCCGGTCTGAAATGTTCGCTCACCAGTTGCGTTAATTCGCTCTGCAGGTCTTTTCCAGGGTTTTCTTGGATGAGATTTGAACCCAAGTTTGATGTCATGATAATTACGGTGTTTTTGAAATCAACCGTGCGACCTTGACCATCGGTAAGGCGACCATCGTCTAGCACTTGCAACAAAACATTAAAAACATCGGGATGCGCTTTTTCCACTTCATCTAAGAGTACGATTGAATAAGGTTTGCGACGCACGGCTTCAGTAAGAACACCGCCTTGTTCATAGCCGACATAACCTGGAGGTGCGCCAATCAGTCGTGCGACAGAGTGTTTTTCCATAAATTCACTCATGTCGATGCGTACAATGGCTTGTTCAGTATCAAATAGAAATTCAGCAAGTGCTTTGGTTAATTCAGTTTTACCAACACCTGTTGGTCCCATAAAAAGAAAAGAGCCGTCAGGTCGACTAGGGTCAGACAAACCTGCACGAGCACGACGCACACCATCCGAGATAACTTCAACAGCTTTCTCTTGACCAATCAAACGTTGGTGAAGGATGGCTTCCATTTGCAGCAGTTTGTCTTTTTCGCCAGCCATCATTTTGTCAACGGGAATGCCTGTCCAGCGTGCAACGATATCGGCAATTTCGTCTTCAGTCACTTTATTTCTTAGTAAGGTCATGTCTTCATTTCCGGCATTTTCAGCCGTGGTGATTTTCTTCTCCAGTTCAGGAATTACCCCATATTGAAGTTCACTCATTTTGGCTAAATCGTTGTTGCGTTGCGCGACCTCATAATTCGCTTTGGCTTGCTCCAACTCTTCTTTTAGGTGATGCGCACCCTGAACCAGTGATTTTTCTTTTTTCCACACCTCTTCCAAGTCGGCGTATTCTTTTTCAAGTGTTTTAATGTGAATCTCAAGCTCTTTAAATCTTTCTTTAGAGGCTTTGTCTTTTTCTTTTTTCAGCGCCATGCGTTCGATTTTAAGTTGCACAAGCTTACGATCCAGCTTGTCCATTGACTCGGGTTTGGAGTCAATTTCCATGCGTATTTGTGAGGCGGCCTCATCGATCAAATCAATCGCTTTATCGGGTAACTGTCTGTCGGTAATATAGCGCTGAGAGAGTTTTGTAGCGGCAATAATTGCTGGGTCGGTAATCTCTACACCATGATGCACTTCGTATTTTTCTTTAAGACCACGCAGGATAGCGATGGTATCTTCTTCACTGGGCTCATCCACCAATACTTTTTGAAAGCGACGCTCCAAGGCCGAATCTTTTTCAATGTATTGACGGTATTCGTCCAATGTCGTTGCGCCCACACAGTGAAGATCACCACGCGCTAGGGCTGGCTTTAACATATTTCCGGCATCCATCGCGCCGTCAGTCTTGCCTGCACCGACCACGGTATGCAGTTCGTCAATAAAGAGAATCACTTGCCCTTGCTCAGCTTCCAGCTCTTTTAAAACAGCCTTTAGACGCTCTTCGAATTCGCCACGATACTTAGCACCGGCAACAAGTGCTGCCATATCGAGTGATAAAACACGTTTGCCTTTAACGCCTTCAGGTACTTCACCGTTGATGATACGTTGCGCTAAACCTTCAACAATCGCTGTTTTACCAACACCTGGCTCACCAATTAGTACCGGGTTGTTTTTCGTGCGACGTTGCAATACCTGGATAGCGCGACGGATTTCAGAGTCACGGCCAATGACAGGGTCCAGCTTGCCGTCAATAGCGCTTTGGGTTAAGTCTACGGTGTATTTTTCTAAAGCTTGTCTTTGTGTTTCGGCATTTTGTTCGTTCACGGCCTGTCCTCCTCTGAGTTTTTCAATGGCTTGTGTAATTTGTGTTTTGTTAGCGCCGGAATCCTTTAAAAGTTGGGCGGTTTTATCGGTTGACTCAAGTAGCGCAAGTAGAAATAATTCAGTCGATAGGTAAGTATCGCCTTTTTCACCGGCTAATTTATCTGTTTGATTCAATAGTCGAATTAAGTTTTGCGAGGGAATTACATCACCATTAGGGTTGGTGATTGTTGCCAGTTGATCCAACGCCTTAGAAATGCTGCTTGCAAGATGAGGGATATTTGTGCCCGATTGATTAAGGATCTGGGCAACAGCGCCACTCGAGTCATCGATCATGATTTTTAACAAGTGTAGTGGCTCAAACACACTATTATCGCTTCTCACTGCAAGGGATTGTGCGCTGGCTAGATATTGTTGAAATTGACTGGTTAACTTATTAATATCCATTGTTTATAATCGTTATCTATGGTGTTCAATATCCTTTATTTATGGGATGATTGGCTTTTTTCAAGTAACAAGCTCACAAGTCACCAATGAGTAGCACACTGAATATCGTATTATTTGAGCCAGAAATTCCCAACAATACTGGCAGTATTATTCGTCTGTGTGCCAATATGGGGGCAACGCTGCATTTGATTAAGCCCTACGGCTTTGAGATGACGGATAAGCGTCTGCGTAGGGCGGGGTTGGACTACAAAGATCTAATGTGTATGGCAGAGTACGATGATTTTGATGATTATCTTGATAAAGCCAACCCATCTCGTATTTTTGTCGTCAGTTCAAAGGTGAGCACAAATTACGCCGAAGTGAGTTATCAAAAAGGGGATTCTTTTCTCTTTGGAAGAGAGACCAGTGGCTTGCCGGATGTAATTCGCAATCAATTTGAAGGAATTACTTTGCCAATGCAAGAGAATTCTCGTAGTTTGAATTTGGCAAATTGTGCCTCGATTGTGGCGTATGAGGCTTGGCGTCAGCTTAATTTTTGTAAGCTGTAAGCGTTATTAAAGTCTTTTATCAAGGCTACTTTTTTTCCAGAAAGTTGAACCTTTTTCAGTAGTAGAGATCCTTGTCCTGTGGCCACTTCACATAAGCCTTTTTCAAGGTTAATTATTTCTCCGGGTTGTTTGTTGTGATTGGAATCAACAACATCGGCCTCAAGGATACGTAGCGTTTTATCCTCAAATTGCAGACCTTGCGCTTGGCACTGCGCAATAGGGTAAGGGTTAAAAGCACGAATCATGCGGTTTATCTCAACAGCGCTTTGACTCCAATCAATCCAAGCTTCTTGTTTGTTTAGTTTTTGCGCATAAGTGATACCGTCAGACTCTTGCGGCATAGGGGTTAAATCGCCTAAATTATTAAGCGCCTCTAGAATGCTCTGAGCGCCTATTGTTGCCAGTTTATCGTGCAGAGATTTGGCAGTATCGGTTGGCAAAATAGCGCACTTCTTCTCAAGCAGCACGTCACCTGTATCCAGTACCTCATTCATTTGCATGATGGCCACACCTGTCTCGCTATCACCTGCAAGAATGGCTCTTTGAATGGGTGCCGCTCCACGCCAACGTGGCAACAATGAGGCATGAATGTTTAGGCAACCAAACTTTGGTGTTTCAAGCGCTGCCTTTGGCAAAATTTGGCCGTAGGCAACCACCACCATAACGTTGGCATTGTGTTCGGCAAACTCAGTCTGTGTTTCTGAGTCGCGGAAACTTTGAGGCTGAAAGACGGGCAGGCTGTGCTCTTGTGCATAAATCTTAACAGGGCAAGCACTCACCACTTTGCCACGACCTTTTGGTCGATCGGGTTGGCAATAGACAGCGACAATTTCATGCATGGACTTGTTGAGAGCGTCAAGCGTCTCAACGGAAAAATCGGGTGTGCCGGCAAAAATGATTTTCAAGAAGAGGCGCCCTTGAGTAAATTACGTGCCGCCTTGATTGCCAGAGAAACTTGTTCTGGTGCCGTGCCGCCTAAGTGGTTACGAGCATTAAGTGAGCCTTCTAGCGAGATAAAATCAAAAATATCCGACTCAATAGTGCTATCGAATGATTGCAACTCATCTAGGCTGAGTTCACTCAAGTCTTTAGCTTGGGTGATGGCATAAGCAACGGTATTGCCAACCACATCGTGGGCATCTCGAAATGGCATGCCTTTTTTTACGAGATAGTCTGCCAAATCTGTCGCTGTGGTATAACCTTTCAAGGTGGAGCTGCGCATGGTCTCGGTATTGGCCTTGATGGTTGGCACCATGTCGGCAAAGACACGCAAGCAAGCTTGTAGTGTTTCTACGGTATCAAACAACGGCTCTTTGTCTTCTTGGTTGTCTTTGTTATAAGCCAACGGTTGACCTTTCATCAAAGTTAACAATGCAATTAAGTTGCCATTAACACGCCCTGTCTTGCCACGAACCAATTCAGGCACGTCGGGGTTTTTCTTTTGCGGCATGATGGACGAGCCGGTACAGAAGCTATCTGGCAAAGTGACAAAATTAAACTGTGCGCTCGACCAAAGAATCAATTCCTCTGAAAAACGCGATAAGTGCATCATAATCAAACTGGCGTTAGCACAGAACTCAATAGCAAAATCACGATCACTGACGGCGTCAATGGAGTTGGCGCAAATACGCTCAAAACCCAAAAGTTCTGCTGTGCGCTCACGATTAATCGGATAGCTTGTGCCAGCAAGAGCAGCTGCACCAAGTGGCATAGTGTTAATGCGTTTATAGCTGTCTTCTAGACGCTCATAGTCACGCTTAAACATTTCAAAATACGCCAACAAGTGATGTCCGAAACTGATTGGCTGAGCAGCTTGAAGATGAGTAAACCCAGGCATAATTGTGAATTTTTCACCCTCGGCAAGATCTAGAAGTGCATTTAATAGACGCAATATTTCCTCAGTGATTGTTTGTACTTGATCACGCAAATAAAGCCGTATATCGGTTGCTACTTGGTCATTACGAGAGCGTCCTGTATGAAGTTTTTTACCCGGCAAGCCGCAAATCTCAGTAAGGCGTGCTTCAATATTCATGTGCACGTCTTCTAAATCAATTGACCATTCGAATTGCCCTTTGCTGATTTCGTCTTTAATGGTTGCAAGTCCACCTAGAATTTGTTTTAACTCGTCTTTAGTCAGCACACCAATTTCACTCAGCATTGTTGCGTGAGCTTCGGAGCCCTGAATGTCATAAAAGGCCAGCACTTTATCGAAAGTAACAGAGGCGCCAAATATTTTTACAAATTCGTCGGTTGGCTCGTTAAATCGACCACCCCAAAGGTGATTTGTTTTAGAGGTCATTTTCTTGTTAATATATTGATTAATAGTAATGCTATTAAAGCTTGTGCGTTAATTATCCCTTTTATTCAAAGGTCTCGAGTCAAATAATTGAAATTCTTCATTATCACTGTCGATGAGCAACATGAGGAGCCAGTACGCGATAAAATAATTGGAATGAAACAAATACTTAAAATTGCCACCAGAAAAAGCCCTTTAGCTCTGTGGCAGGCAGAGTTTGTAAAGTCAGAGTTGTTGCTTTTACACCCTAATCTTGAAATCGAGTTGATTAAGATGACAACTCAGGGTGATCAAATTCTTAATTCGCCTTTGTCAAAAGTTGGCGGAAAAGGCTTGTTTATTAGAGAGCTTGAAGTGGGGATGCTGGAAGGGCGAGCTGATATTGCGGTGCATTCCATGAAAGATCTGCCTTATGCTATGCCCAAGGAGTTTGAACTGGGCGTAGTGATGGCCAGAGAAAATCCTTTCGATGCTTTTGTATCCAATCATTATAATCATTTAACCGATCTTCCACAGGGTGCACGAGTTGGCTCTTGCAGCAGGAGAAGAGTTGTACAAATCAAAGCGATTAGGCCCGATTTGGAAATTCTGGATCTAAGGGGTAATGTCAACACACGTCTAAGAAAACTCGATGATGGTGAGTATGATGCGATTATTTTGGCTTGTGCGGGCCTTATAAGGCTTGGTTTTGAGAGTAGAATTAAGCACCCCTTGGATGGTGATACTTCTTTACCAGCCGTTGGTCAAGGCGCTCTTGGTATTGAGATTAGAAAGGGCGACATTGAAATCAAAGAGCTTATTCAGGGCTTGATTGACCAAGATACAATGACAGCGGTATTGGCTGAGAGGGCGATGAATGCGACATTGGAGGGCGGATGCTCGGTACCGATTGCAGGCTATGCGACGATTGATGGAGAGGTGTTGACACTTAAGGGCTTGGTTGGCAATGTCAGCTCTGGAGAAATAATAACAGAAGAATGTGTTGGTTCTGTTTCTGAGCCTGAAGCTTTGGGGCAATTGGTGGCCAATAATCTGATTGCCAAGGGCGCTAAAACATTATTACTTGAGGAGTAACACGATGACATTAACAAGCGACGAAATTAACACTGCAATACAGGATTTGGATGGATGGCAAATCGTTGACGGCTATCTCTCTAAAGAATTTACATTTAAAGGTTTTATCCAGGCTTTTGGCTTCATGACTCAAATGGCTATTCACGCACAGGTAATGAAGCATCATCCAGAATGGTCTAATGTATACAACAAAGTTAAGATTAATTTAATCACTCACGATGAGGGTGGCATTACGGAGCTAGACATTCGTTTTGCAGAAAAAGCAGAGCGTATTTACATGGATATGGGGTTATGAGTAACTCTAACGACAAATTAAAACTACAAGCAATCGCATTCAATGGTACTGAATTTTTTGTTTGTGAAAAGCCTATGCCCGAAGCTAGCGGTCGAGATTTGCTGGTCGAAATTAAGGCGATTTCTATCAACCCGATTGATAGCAAGGTCAAACATATGGTAGGCGGCAGTGCAGAAAAACCCCTGATTTTGGGTTTTGATGGTTGTGGTATTGTTAAATCTATTGGCGAGAAGGTAAGTCTTTTTAAACCAGGCGATGAAGTTTACTATGTAGGTGACATGTCACGTGATGGCTCGAATGCCAATTATCAATTGATGGATGAAAGAATTGTTGGCCATAAGCCTGATTCCCTCAGTTTCGCAGAAGCTGCGGCGATGCCTCTAACCACTGTAACTGCTTGGGAGTCATTATTTCATCGCTTGCGTATCGGCAATGAAGACACGGGTAAAACGATTTTGTTGATTGGTGCCGCAGGAGGTGTTGGCTCTATCGCCATACAGCTGGCTAAACAAGTCGGTAAATTAAAGGTGATTGCCACCGCATCAAGGTCAGAAAGTAAGGCCTGGTGTGAAAAAATGGGTGCCGATGTCGTGCTTGAGCATCATAATCTGTCCGCACAGTTTGCCCAGAAAAAACTGGATGCACCGGATTTTATATTGTGCATGGGCGTACCCGATGACTATTTGGGGGAGATGATAGAAATCATTGCACCACAAGGTTCTATTTGTTTACTGGCGAACGCCAATAAACCCTTTGATTTAAACCTTTTAAAGCCCAAAAGCATACACTTGGTTTGGGAGATGATGTTCACTCGTTCAAAATTTGAGACCAAAGATATGGGCGAACAAGGAAAGATACTCAACACTCTCTCTGGGCTTATCGATGACAATAAGATCTGCTGCCCTGTAACGCGTCAATTAAACCCCATTAATGTAGCGAATATTACTGAAGCTCATAATACAATTGAGGCGGGCTCTATGATTGGAAAACTAACCCTCTTTAACGATTAGAGCGCAAACGTCTAATCAAATAATGCGTCCACAAACTCCCTGCTCTTAAATGGTCGTAGGTCGTCAATACCCTCACCTACACCAATGTAGCGAATAGGTAAATTGAGCGCGTCAGAAATGGCAAATAGCACGCCGCCTTTTGCGGTGCCATCGAGCTTGGTGACGCTAATGCCTGATAATTCAATTGTTTTGTTAAACTCATGAGCTTGTTGAATAGCGTTTTGTCCAGAACCGCCATCGATAACCAGCATAGTCTCATGCGGTGCATCCTCATGGTGTTTTTTTAGAACACGTTTGATTTTTTTTAGTTCCTGCATCAAATTGTCTTGCGTGTGCAGTCGCCCGGCAGTATCTGCAATTAAAATATCGATGTTTTTAGCGCATGCTGATTGATAGGCATCGTAAACAACAGAGGCCGAATCAGCGCCTGTTTTTTGTGCAACCACAGGGATATTGTTACGCTCTCCCCAAACTTTGAGCTGTTCAACAGCCGCCGCTCTAAAAGTGTCACCAGCCGCCAGCATGACAGACTTGCCTTGGTTTTGGAAAGACTTGGCCAATTTGCCAATGGTGGTGGTTTTGCCGGCACCATTAACACCAACCACAAGGATAACAAAAGTCGTGTCACTTTCAGTGACTAATTGACTGTCCACGACAAGCAGTGATTCAAGTTCATCCTTGAGAAGTTGGTAAAGACTGTCTTCGTCTTTCAGTGTTTTTCGTGAGGCTTTTTTACGGATGGACTCCAGCACTTTATCGGTGGTATCAATGCCAATATCAGCGCCAATGAGCAACATTTCAAGCTCATCCAAAAGGCCATCATCAATTTGTTTTTTGCCAAGTAAAATCGAAGCTAGACCGTCGCCAAGACGATGTCTGGATTTAAACAGTCGATCTCTCAAAGAGGTCTTTTGATTGGGCGCTTGTTCTTCTGAATTTTGATTTTTTTTGAAAAAACCTAGCATAATGATTTAAACAATTTCTAGTGATGTGATTTTACTATGCCCATCAACCCACATTGTTTAATTAGTGCAGTTATTAAGGAATATATTTGATGATAACTAATAGGGTTTAGCCAGAGGTCTACATTTTGATATTACCCTTAATTGATGTGCTAAAGAGTGTGAAGATTTTCTTCTCGCTTAGATTGAAACGGTATGATGTCATTATTTGTAGGAGTTACTATGCTTTGGGTCAAGGCCTTCCATATCATTAGTGTGATTACTTGGTTTGCGGCATTGTTTTATTTGCCACGTCTTTTTGTCTATCATTCTATGACAGATGACGAAATCAGCATTAAGCGCTTTAAAGTGATGGAGCGTCGACTCTATCAAGGCATTATGATGCCAAGCTTTATCATCACCACTTTACTAGGTTCTTGGATGCTATATGACTATGCATGGCAGGCATATTCCACCGTTCATTGGCTGCATATTAAGCTGATATTGGTACTGGTTCTTATTGCGTACCATTTTTATTGTGGACACTTAGTGCGAGTTTTTGCAGAAGATAAAAATACGCGTTCTGATCGCTTTTATCGCTGGTTTAATGAGTTTCCTACTGTTTTGCTACTGGGCATAATAATCTTGGTTGTGGTGAAGCCTTTATAAGTCATAATACGTCTAATTTTTATCATCTTGAGGATTCAATGAGCACAATTATTGATGATGTAAAAACCATGGGTTCTTATATTAATCGTAAGGTTGATACTGAATCTGTTGCCTCGTTTATGGGCAACGAACACATTATAAAACTCAACTTCACCTTTGATATCAAACTCATTCGTGAAGCATTGGATGAAATTAAAACAAAGTCTGAATTTAAAACCGCTTGTTCAGGCTTCCATGCTTTGGCGATGACCAAAAGAAAAGGGCATTCCGTTGATGATGACCAAGATTTGGTGGGCCGGTACTACACCCGTGTGGATGATTCTTACCAAGAGATTGCCAAAGACGAGTTGGTTGATGAGGCGGCGTTCAGTGAGTTGGTTGATGTATTTAAAGGTACTTATTTTGAGCATATTCATCAACAGCTTTCATCTCGTTACCCAATAGGTCGAGTTCGTATTCTCGAGAAGAGTAGTTTTAATTGCAACTCTTGGCACCGCGATCCTGAGCCACGCATTCACATTCCAATTGTCACCAATCCAGGTGCCTTGTTTATTGTCAACCATCACTGCACACATTTACCTGCAGATGGTTCAGTGTATTTCACTGATACTCGGGGTTATCATACTGCGCTAAATGGCGGTGATCAGCCAAGAACTCACCTTGTGGCGGCATTAGCTTACCCAGAATATCAACCTTAACCATGACAAATCAATACGCCAAACTGAATATTTCAAAAAAAAAGTCGACAGATTATATTGACTTTAGGAGTGATACGGTCACCTTGCCAACCGAGGAGATGTTTCAAGCTATGGTGGGAGCGAAATTAGGTGATGATGTTTATGGCGAGGATAGAGAGGCCAACGAATTACAGGTTTATACTGCTGAGCTTTTAGGCAAAGAAGCTGCCCTGTTTTTCCCAACTGGCACACAAAGCAATCTCAGTGCAATTTTGTCGCACTGTCAGCGGGGTGATGAAGTGTTGATTGGTCGTGAATACCATACTAATGTGTATGAGGCGCATGGTGCTTCAGTTTTGGGTGGTGTTGGTATCTGCACGATTGATACCAATCATCGTGGTAGTGTCTGCGTTAAAGACATGCTCGCTCAAATTAAGGCCGACGATCCTCATTTCGGCATTACCAAATTACTTTGCTTGGAAAACACGGTTTCTGGTCGAGTACAACCCCAGGAAGAAATTAATGAATTATCGGATGCCGCACATGCACGTGGCCTCAAGGTGCATTTAGATGGTGCGCGATTATTTAATGCCCATATTCACTCAGGTTTGTCGCTAAAAGATTTATGTTATAGCCTAGACAGTATTTCCATATGCCTCTCAAAAGGTTTAGGAGCGCCAGCAGGCTCTTTATTGGTTGGCGACATTGATACAATTAGAAAAGCAAAACGCCTGAGAAAAATTTTAGGAGGAGGGATGCGCCAAGTGGGTGTTCTTGCGGCTTGTGGCATGTATGCGCTGCAGAATAATGTCACCAGATTGCAAAACGATCACGATAATGCTCGTAGATTAACGCAAGGGTTGTCAAAGTGCAAAGGCTTGCAAGTTGGGATTGACGAAGCACAAACAAATATGACGTTTTTCCATTGTCCACAAGAGCACAGAGAAGGTATGCAAGCATTTTTGCTTGAGAATAATATATTGGTTCACTCTCTCTCATCAGCGTCTCGACTGGTATGTCACTTAGACATAACGAAAGCAGATGTCGACTTTACTGTTCAGGTTTTTCAGCACTATTTCAACAACAAGTAGCTGCGTAGTTTTAGCTTGCAATCTTGTAGTAATTAAGCGCCAAGGTTTCGTATAGCGGGTCTTTTTTGATAAAAGTGGAGACGTAGCTCGCGATAAAAGCAACCATCAACGCCGGTAATATTAAATGCAGTGTTGAGGTCATTTCCAAAACAACAAAGGCGGCCGTTAAAGGCGTTCTAATGGTGCCGGAAAGATAAGCAACAATCGCCATGATGATAACCACTTGTGGATTGATTTCCGTCAATATTGCGCTAGATTCGGAACCAATACTTGCCCCGATCGAAATGGCTGGCATAAACAAACCGCCCGGAATGGTGGAGGTCAGAGAAGTTAGTGTTGCAAAATACTTCATTAGCAAGAAATCGATACCAAGTTTTTCTGATTCAAGCATAAGCAGCACTTCTTCTTTACCAGAACCGGCGATTAGGCCACCAGTGAAGTAATTAAATAGCGCAACAATACTACCAAGAATAAGTGCAACCATAAGAACTTTTACTTTGGTGTGAACAATGAACTTTCTAACTAAGACAACCATAATTTTAGCAAAAAGTCCTCCCAGCAAGCCAGCTACGATTGCCAATGGAACCAGTTGCCAAATTAGAGTGTAATCAAAGCTTAACGACGATAAATCACCAAGATAAGGGTTGTTTCCTCGGTAGGCTATTGCCGCTAAATAAACACCAATGCAGCAAAGGGTAATCAAAATCATTGCTTGTTTTCTGATATTTCTACCGAGCTCCTCAAACGCAAACAGTATAGCTGCGATAGGGGAATTGAATGCCACAAGGAGTCCGGCGCAGCCACCAATAACAATCATCGAGTGAATCATTATTTTACGCTTCAGGTTTAGAAAGCGATTGAAGCTGTAAAAGATCGAACTGCCAATATGAATGCAAGGCCCCTCAATGCCAATTGGCGCACCACCAAGCATACCTACAAAGATGAAACCAATTTTTGCCAAGGCAATACGAAAAGCCAACAGCTGCTTTCTTATTTGCTTATTACGTGAATCGAGTGCTGTGAGCACTTGTGGAATACCTGAACTTTGCACACGATGGGAGTAGAACTTTGCCACATAAATTACGGACACATATGCAAACGGGGTGATGACAAGGCTTAATAATGGATTTTCTTTAACAGTGCTCTTGTAAGCTTGTTGGGCAAACTCACTGATTTCAATAAAGAAAGTGATGACAATAATCGTTAATAGACTTGCCAGCAAAATAGCTAAGTAAGTTTGGAGCTTAATTGGGAACTGATGGAGTACAAAGCGCTTCATGAGCGCCGAAAAACCCCTGTTGATAGATACCTATCACCACGATCACAAATCACTGTAACAATCACAGCGTTGTTGACTTTTTTGGATAGCTCAATTGCACAGGCTACTGCACCGCCTGAAGAGATGCCGGCAAAAATACCTTCTTCTGTCGCCAAGTCCCTAGTAGTTTGTTCGGATATGGATTGGGAAATGTCCATCACACTGTCCACTTTAGAGGCATCAAAAATGCTGGGCAAATACTCTTTTGGCCAGCGACGAATGCCAGGGATATGAGAGTTGGAATCGGGTTGAATGCCAATTATTTCAATTTCAGAATTTTTCTTTTTTAAATAAGTGGAAACACCCATAATAGTGCCAGTTGTACCCATGGCACTAACAAAGTGGGTAACTTCGCCGTTAGTGTCTCGCCATATCTCTGAAGCAGTTGTGTTGATATGTGCACCGGGATTATCTTGATTGGAAAATTGGTCTAGCTGTGTTCCTTTATTTTCAGCTTCCATTTTATTAGCAAGGTCGCGCGCACCTTCCATGCCTTCTTTTTCAGTAACTAGGATGAGATCTGCGCCATAGGCGGTCATCGCATCTTTTCTTTCTTGAGAAAGATTGTCAGGCATGATTAAGCACATTTTGTAACCCTTAATCGCAGCCACCATTGCCAATGCTATGCCTGTATTGCCACTGGTTGCTTCAATTAGGATGTCTCCCGGCTTGATGTCACCACGTTTTTCAGCTTCAACAATCATGTTGAGGGCTGCTCGGTCTTTGACAGAGCCGGCTGGATTGTCACCCTCGAGTTTAAGCAAAACCACATTTGATGGGTTCGGATTTAATCTTTGCAGGCGAACAAGCGGCGTATTGCCGACGCATTGTTCTAGGGTTTTATAGCTTGGCTTGCTCATTCAACAATCGCTTTAGTTAGGCTACATATTATCCAAGATGGCTTTCTTGACTTCTTCCAGGGTTGGATTGACATTAATCATCGTGCTTTGGTCACATTGGCCAATCGCAGTATCAGGATCTTTAAGGCCATGACCTGTTAACGTGCACACAACAGTAGAACCCTCAGGAATTTTGCCAGATTTTATGTCTAACATAGCGCCAGCAAGTGAAATCGCTGAAGCTGGCTCACAGAAAATACCCTCTTTTTCAGTCAGTAGTTTTTGCGCCGCTAAAATAACCTCGTCTGAGTGTGCAGTGAACCAGCCTTTTGATTCCTTGCTTAGCTTCAACGCTTGATCCCAGCTTTGTGGGTTACCAATTCGAATGGCGCTTGCTACGGTTTCTGGGTTTTTAACCCTTGAGCCTTTAATAAATGGCGCAGCACCTTCGGCTTGATAGCCAACCATAACCGGTGTTTTGCTTGCTTTTCCAATGTCTTTATATTCTGTATAGCCCATCCAATGAGCGGTAATATTACCGGCATTACCAACGGGTAGACAGTGGTAGTCTGGTGCGCTACCGAGCTCATCGATAATTTCGAAAGCGGCTGTTTTTTGGCCGTGTAGACGATATGGATTGATTGAATTTACAATTGCGACTGGTGCATGATTGGCAATTTCTTTGACGATTTCCATGCCATCATCAAAATTACCTTTAATTTGAATAATCGTTGAACCATGAATCATCGCCTGAGCTAATTTTCCTAACGCAATTTTTCCCTCAGGAATAATCACAAAGGCTTTGATGCCTGCGCGAGCAGCATAAGCCGCTGCAGACGCTGAAGTGTTGCCCGTTGAGGCACAAATAATAGCTTTGGCCCCTTCTTCAACTGCTTTGGTAACTGCCATCGTCATGCCGCGGTCTTTAAATGAACCTGTTGGGTTGAGTCCTTCGTATTTAATGTAGAGATTAACGTTTTTGCCAATAATTTCAGGGATATTTTCCAGTTTGATTAAAGGTGTATTTCCTTCACCGAGGGTGATAAGGCGAGTGCTACCACTTACCGGTAGTCTGTCTCTGTATTTTTCAATTAGGCCTGTGTATCTCATCATTATTCTCTTGTATTAATCTAGTGGTTCAATGTGAATAATTTTCACGCTGTCTTGGTTGAATTCGCAGGCCTCAATGGCCAGCTTAACGGCTTGAATGTCTCGAGTAAGTATTTTGTTGGTGATGATGGCGATATGGGCGTTGTTATCACCATCCACTTGTTTTTGTACAAGGGACTCAATACTCACATTATTTTGAGAGAATATTTGTGTGATTTCTGCCAGAACGCCTCTCTTATCAGAGACCAGCAAACGCATATAAAACTCGCTTTCAATTAAATCTGCATCAAGAACCTTTAGTTTTTCTTGTGATTTCCAACCAAGGATATGATTACTTGTTTGGTTATTGATAATATCAATCATATCGGCAATTACTGCTGAGGCTGTTGCTTCATCGCCAGCGCCAGCGCCATAGTAAAGCGACGTACCTAGGGCGTCACCTTTAACAAGTACTGCATTCATTACCCCGTTAACGTTAGCGATCAGTTGTTTGTTGCTAATCAAAGTTGGGTGAACGCGCATCTCTATTGCATCACCGGCTCTTTTAGCAATACCGAGATGTTTGATTGTGTAGCCTAACTCTGTTGCGTATCTGATGTCTTCAGCAGTAACTTCGCTGATGCCTTTTGTATACACTTTGTCAAATTGTAGTTCTGTGCCAAATGCAATTGCTGCAAGGATAGAGAGTTTGTGTGCCGAATCAATACCTTCAACATCAAATGTTGGATCTGCTTCGGCGTAACCCAGTGCTTGAGCCTCTGCTAAAGCGTCAGCAAAATCTCTGCCTTTGTCTTTCATCTCGCTCAGAATAAAGTTTCCTGTACCGTTAATGATGCCAGCCAATGATTCAATTTTGTTGGCACTTAAGCCTTGCTCTAAGGCCTTAATAATTGGAATACCGCCAGCCACTGAAGCTTCGAATAATAAACGAACTTTGTTGTCGTTGGCAAGTTGAATAAGCTCATTACCATGTTTGGCAATTAGTGCTTTATTAGCTGTAATAACGTGCTTGCCGTTATTAATTGCGGTTTCCACAAGGTCTTTTGAAAGCTCGGTGCCACCAATGAGCTCAAGTACGACATCGATATCTGGGTGGTTAACGACAGCAAATGGGTCTTCGGTAAGCTCAATGTCTGAGGTGTCACAAATGCGATCTTGTTTAATATTTCTAACGCCAGCAAGAACAACTTGAATTCTCTCACCCGTGCGACGTTCAATGGAATCACCATTCTTTCGAAGAACATTAACAACACCGCCACCAACGGTTCCAAGACCTAAAACACCAACTTTCATAGTTAAACCTGAAAATGCAAAATGGCATTATACCAAGCACTGAAAAACAGCACCAGTTTATCAAGTATAAAAATGTCGGTATTGTTGTTGAATTGGATTAATTATTAGTGGAAAATTTTTTAGCTTAATCCACCCATGCAAATGTATTTGAGCTCAAGAAAATCGTCAATCCCATAGTGTGAGCCCTCTCGACCGAGGCCCGACTCTTTGACACCACCAAAAGGCGCAACTTCGTTAGAAATCACCCCTTCATTCACACCCACCATGCCATATTCTAGTGCTTCTGAGACACGCCACACCCTGTTGATATTGTTGGTATAAAAATAAGAAGCGAGTCCAAACTCGGTGTCATTGGCCATGGCAATTGCCTCTTCTTCGTTAGAGAATTTAAAGACTGGCGCCAATGGCCCAAATGTTTCTTCTTTGGCAACTTTCATTTCAATCGTTGCATTGGCAATAACGGTTGGCTCGAACAGCGTACCACCTTTTGCGTGGCGTTTGCCGCCGGCAACAATAACACCGCCTTTCGCGATGGCATCTTCGATATGCTCTTGGACTTTTTCAACCGCACTGTTGTTAATAAGAGGTCCTTGAGAGACGCCCTCATCTAAGCCATTACCCACATTGAGCGACTTCACGGCTTCACTTAGTTTTTGAACAAATTCATCATAAATGCCTTCTTGTGCCAGAATGCGATTGGTGCATACGCAAGTTTGCCCGGTGTTGCGATATTTTGATGCCATAACGCCAGTGATTGCCAAATCTAGATCTGCGTCGTCAAAAACAATAAACGGTGCATTGCCACCAAGCTCCATGGATACTTTTTTCATTGTCTCAGCGCAGTTTCGAGTCAGTATCTTGCCCACAGCAGTGGAGCCTGTAAATGACAGTTTGCGCACAATAGAGCTGCTGGTTAAAGTTTCGCCAATTTCTCTGGCATTAGTGCCGACAACAACGTTAAGTATGCCTGCTGGAATTCCTGCTTGATCCGCCAGTTCGGCCAGTGCTAAGGCTGAAAGGGGTGTTTCAGACGCAGGTTTGATGATGACAGGGCAGCCAGCAGCTAAAGCTGGCGCGCACTTGCGAGTTATCATTGCAATAGGAAAATTCCATGGTGTAATCGCCGCAACAACGCCAATCGGTTGTTTGATCACAAGTATTCTGCGATCATTGGAAGGGGTGGGGATAATATCGCCGTAAGTTCTTTTGCCTTCCTCTGCAAACCATTCAATAAACGAAGCGCCGTAGACAACCTCACCACGAGATTCAGCCAACGGCTTGCCTTGCTCAAGCGTCATCAAAGTGGCTAAATCCTCTTGGTTATCAAGAATAAGATTAAACCATTTTCTCAATACAACAGCTCTTTCCTTGGCAGTTTTACTACGCCAATTTGGCCAGGCATTGTTGGCAGCTTCAATTGCGCTATTTGTTTCTGTTTTACCCATCTCTGGCAATGTGCAGATAAGCTTCTGCGAGTATGCATTATTCACATTAAATCTGTTGGTGCTTTCAGCGCCAACCCACTCACCATTAATATAGCCTGCAGTCTTTATTAGAGATTCGTTGTTTAGCATTCCTTACTTCCTAATTGGGTAATTAATAATGGGGTGATTATAGTCTTAATTGATTTTCTGTTTCTTGCCAATAAAGGATCCAGCAACAACGCCCAAGGCTACCAGACCCACAAGAATAGTGGAAACAGCATTGATTTCTGGCGTGACACCCAGTCGCACCATAGAATAAATTTTCATCGGTAGGGTTGTTGAGCCTGGCCCTGAGGTAAAACTTGCAATAACAAGGTCATCTAAGGACAAAGTAAATGACAACAACCAGCCTGAAATGACTGCCGGCATAATGATTGGCAGTGTGATTAAAATGAAAGTTTTAAATGGCGTACAACCAAGATCCAATGCCGCCTCATTAATACTGTCATCATAGCTTGACATTCTTGATTGAACTACCACTGCAACGTAACACATAGAAAAAGTAATATGTGCAAGTGTCACAGTCATCACGCCTCTGTCTATGGACAGGGCAACAAACATTAATAGTAGGGATAGGCCAATGATAACTTCAGGCATTACCATCGGAGCGTATATCATGCCCGAGAATAGCGTTCGACCTCTAAATCTTCCAAATTTTGCCATCACTAAACCTGCGATTGTTCCAAGAAAAGTGGCAATTGTTGAGGAGGTAAATGCCACTTTAAGGGTCACCCATGCGGCGTCTTTAATACCTTGATTGCTCATCAACTCGCCGTACCACTTAGTGGAAAATCCGCCCCAAACGGTTACCAATTTTGATTCGTTAAAACTAAAAACGATGAGAATAATAATGGGTATATATAAAAAAGCAAAGCCCAGTATTAAGGAGGTTTTATTAAAAAGAGTTAGGCGCGTCATGAAATTGCCTTTTCTTGGGATTTTTGATAATACATAATCGGCACGACGAGTATTGCCAATAGGATAATGGCAACAGCTGAAGCAACTGGCCAGTCTCTATTACTAAAGAACTCCATCCATAATACTTTACCGATCATCAAGGTTTGGGTGCCACCCAGTAAATCAGGGATAACAAACTCACCGACAGCCGGAATAAAGACCAAGAAGCAGCCGGCTAGAATGCCTGGGAGCGATAAGGGGATAGTCACTGTCCAAAAGGCCTTGAAAGGGCGGCAACCTAAATCAGCGGCAGCCTCCAAAAGGCTAAAATCCATTTTTTCTAGGTTTGCATAAAGTGGCAAAATCATAAACGGCAGATAAGAATAAACAATACCAATGTAGACGGCTAAATCGGTATTCATAATAGTCAGCGGTTTGTCAATAACGCCAAGAGAGATTAACAATAGATTTAGCAGGCCTTCTGTTTTTAAGATACCAATCCAAGCATAGACACGAATTAGGAACGAAGTCCAGAAAGGTAGAATCACCAGCATTAATAATATGCCACGCCAGCGCGTTGGTGCCTTTGCAATGCTGTAAGCAATCGCATATCCGATCACCAGTGCAATCAAAGTAGAGATGGTGGCAATTTTTAGACTCGAAAGGTAGGCGTTGATATAAAGCGAGTCGTCAAGAAGAAATAAGTAGCTGTCAAGGCTAGCCTTTATCGTCGGCCAAAAAGAATCGCCCCATTCAAGCAAAGAGGTGTAGGGTGGTATAGCTATAATTGGCTCTGCAAAACTAATCTTGAGGACGATTAAAAAAGGAAAAAAGAACAAAGCCAATAACCACAGGTAAGGAATACCGATAACTGCAGCTCTACCATTGATGATTTTTCTAAGGTTTTTCATTTATCTTATTTACTTGAACTTTGAATGCTCTAAGATTGCAAAACTATTGCTGAATGAGGTAGCCAGTGGAGGTAAACTTCATCTTCCCACGTAAGATGGTGTTCTGCCGATCTTTCGCGATTGGCTCGACACGCCTTTAATACTTTACCATTGTCCAATTTAACATGATAGGTTGACATGCAGCCCACATAGCTTATGTCCTCAATTCTACCTTTTAAAACATTGTTCTCAAAGTCGGGTTTTTTCTTTGAAATTTCAAGCTTCTCTGGGCGAATAGCAAACCACAACTTTCTGCCAATATCAACATCTGTTGCTTGCGTTGCGTAAACAATACACTTGGCGTCATCAGAATCAAGCTGAGTGCCGATATTATCATTGCCTTTAAAAGTTCCCTCTAAGAAATTAACATCACCAATAAAATCAGCAACATCTCTGTTAACAGGTGCTTCATAAATTTCTGTCGGCGTTGCAACTTGCGTCAAATGACCGGCATCCATGAGACCTATCCGACTGGAAACCGTCATTGCCTCTTCTTGATCGTGGGTGACGATAACAAAAGTAACCCCCAGTTTTTCTTGAATATTCATCAGTTCAAATTGGGTTTGCTCTCTAAGGCGTTTATCAAGTGCACCTAATGGTTCGTCTAATAGCAGCAGTTTTGGACGTTTGGCCAAACTTCTTGCAAGTGCAACACGTTGACTTTGTCCACCTGAAAGTTGATTTGGTTTACGTTTTGCTAGTTCTGTTAATTGCACAAGTTCCAACATCTCATCAACACGATCTTTGATTTCGTTGGCGGGTAATTTGTCTTGTTTTAGACCAAATGCAATATTTTTTTCAACGCTCATATGCGGGAATAGGGCATAGGATTGGAACATCATGTTGATCGGTCTTAAATGAGGTGGCACTTGAGAAATGTCCTCACCATCAAGCAATATCGAGCCTTCTGTAGGCTTTTCAAAGCCTGCCAATATGCGCAACAAGGTTGTTTTGCCACAGCCAGAGGGGCCAAGTAAAGAAAAGAATTCATTTTTATAGATATTCAGTGAAAGATTATCAATCGCGCTAAAGTCGCCAAATTTTTTGGTGACATTTTTGATTTCTATGTAAGGCCTCTGCGCGCTATCCTTCCAGGGCTCCAATGTGCTTATCTCAGTCATAACTCTCATCTAAATATAAAAAATTACCCCCATGGCACCAAGGAGGTGCGCCATGGGGGTAATAATAACGCAGTTTACTGGCCTGTTGTAATCTTAGTCCAGGTGCGTGTTACAACGCGTTGTGTTGAAGCGTCGTAAGTTGGGCTAGTGTAGAGGCCCTTCATGGCTTCTTCAGTTGGATAAACCGCAGGATCACTCAACAAGTCTGGGTCAAGCAGTGGCTGCGAAGCCAAGTTACCATTTGCGTACCAAACGTAGTTGGTTGCAGTAGCAATTTGCTCAGGTTGCATTGTCCAGTTAATGAACTTATGAGCGTTGTCTACATGCGGGGCATCTTTTGGAATCGCCAATTGATCGAACCACATGAGCGCACCTTCTTTAGGAACTACGTAGACAATATCGACACCATTCTCTGCATCCCATGCCGCATATTGCGCCATGAAAATATCGCCTGACCAGCCAGTGGTTAAGCAGATATCACCATTCGCAAGTGCATCAATGTATTGAGATGAGTGAAATTTTTGAATGTATGGTCTGACTGCTGCCCATACAGCTTCTGCTTTTTTCAAAACTTCAGTGTCTGTTGTAGTGGGATCTTCACCAATGTAAGACAACGCCATTGGAATCATCTCTGTTGGTGCATTTAAGACGTGAATACCACAATCGGCAAATTTTGAAACAACATCTGGATTAAAGATCATGTCTAATGAGTCCGTTGGTGCATCGGGCATTCTTTCAAGAATCATACCTTCGTTATATCCCAAACCCGTTGTGCCCCACATCCAGTTGACAGAGTAATCGTTAAGTGGGCCGTAACCATCAACACGTTTTTCAACCATATCCCACATATTGCCAATATTGCTTAATTTTGACTTATCAAGCTTCATAAAGACACCTGCTTGAATTTGGCGTGCTAAGAAGCTTGCTGAAGGAACCACAACATCATAGCCTGAACCGCCAGCTAAAAGTTTTGCTTCCAATATTTCATTTGAATCGAAAACGTCATAAACAACTTTAATACCCGTTGCGGCAGTGAAGTCAGTTAGAACTTGTTCGTCGATATAGTCTGACCAGTTATAGACGTGAACGACATTGTCACCGCTAGCCATGGCGCCTTGCATTGAGCAAGTCAGCACGGCAGCGATGAGCATTTGTTTTGTATTAATTTTCATCATTACTCTCCATTTTTTTATAACTCTTAAACAGTATTGTTTAAAAGACCCATTTGAAATCCTCAAACAGAACGCCCTATAGGCTCTTCAAGTATGAGTGATATTCAAAATCTGTAATCGTTGATTCAAATCTTTGAATTTCTGATTCTTTAATATGGTGGTACACCTTCTGGAATTGCTCGCCAAAGCACTCTTTTACCAAGGTAGACTCTTTTGTTCTTTCATTCGCTTCACGCCAAGAAGTACTCAAGGTGGCGGGATGCTGTTTGTGTGCGTTGCCAATGGTTTCAGCGTTCAGTTCTAATTTGTTAATAATACCATCTAGCACACTGGCCAGTATTGATGCAAAAACCAAATAAGGATTAGCGTCGGCACTGGCAGCTCTAAACTCTAAGCGAGTCGCATTTTTTGATGCCTCTGGTAATCGAATTAATGCTGTTCGATTTTCATTGCCCCAGCTCAGTGTCGTGGGCGCGTGATTTGAACTTGGCGCAAGACGGCGGTACGAGTTGGCGTGTGCAGCATAAAACGACATAAAGTCAGGCGTTGCACTCAGCAACCCAGCAATTGCGTGAGCAAATAATCCCTGCGGTTGTTTGTTACTATCGGTTTTAAAAAGATTATTATCTTTTTTATCCGTAATGCTTAGGTGTGCGTGCATCCCATTGCCAGCCTCAGCAGTGAATGGTTTTGCCATGAAAGTTGCATTTAGATTGCATTGCTTTGCACAGTTCTTGATCAGTCTTTTTAGTAAGAATGTCTGGTCCGCCATTAACAAAGGGTCGTTATGGTGCAGTAGGTTGATTTCAAATTGACTTGGTGAACATTCTTTAATTGCTGTTTCAGCAGGGATGCCCAATGAATGAGCGCTCTTTTCAACCAAAGTGAAAAAAGCATCGAAATCATCCATTTCACCCAAGTTGAGAAGCTCAACATTCTCATAACGTCTGTTGGTGCCAGGAATAAGTGGCATTTGAGGATGACCTTGTTCTGTTAAGTTTTTATCTATTAGGTAAAACTCCATTTCTGGTGCCATAACAGGATATAAGTCCAGCTCTTTGAAGCGATCCAGTACACGCGCAAGGATATGTCTAGGATCGGCAAAAATAGGTTGGCCATTAGCATCTTCCATGCTCACTAAGCACTGGGCTGTTTTTCTAGCAGACCAATCTGACAGAGCTAGGGAGCTTGCAATAGGTACACAAATAGCATCGGCATCACCTGACATCACTAGCCCTGTTCCTTGTGGATTGTCACCCCATATGTCAAGCGCGTAACTTGACAAAGGCATTCTTAGGCCGCCATCAAATGCCTTGATTAAAGTTTGAGGAGAAGTCCATTTGCCTCGAGGAACGCCATTAAAGTCAACATAGATAAATTCGATACGTTCAATATCGGGGTTATCGGATAAAAATTGTTGACCAATATTGTTCATTTTTTCCTTGTTATTAGGCGTGCTAAATCCTATTTGAATCGGATTTTTATTAAATTTAGTTCACATGTTTGTGCATAATTATGCGATAATTCTACCATAAATTGAGATCTGTGATCACAAAATTATAATAAAATTCAGCGACTGGATTCTCATTAAAATACTAATGTGACTAGTAGAGGTTGTAGATATGCCAAGCAATGCATTTTCAAAAATAGCACCGAGACAATCCGTTCTCCCAGTTAATGAGTGGGTTTATGATACATTGTGTCAATTGATACTGCACGGTGAGTTTGTCCCGGGTGTTACGCTTACCTTAAGGGGTATTGCAGAATCATTAGATGTGAGTCCTATGCCTGTTAGAGAGTCTGTAACTCGACTTATTGCAGAAGGGGCACTTGAGGTATCTAACAAGAGAAGAATTACTGTCTCTCAAATGACACAGAAGAAATTTGATGAACTGGCACTCGCTAGACTCAGTCTTGAGCCTGCGCTTTCTGCCCTTGCCTTGCCACTTATTGATGCCGAAAGGCTTAAGTTGCTAGTAGATGTTGACAGTAAGCTTGATGTTGCTATCTCGACAGGTAATATAGGAAACTATATAAAATATAATTGTCAGTTCCATTTTGGCATCTACGAGGCCTCACCTTCTCCAGTTCTTTTGCCAATTATTAAGAGTTTATGGTTGCGCTTTTCGCCTTTTTATAGAATTGTTGCCGGCCGTGCAGGGACACAAACACTGGACGATTACCATGAATCAGCGATTGATGCTATTAAGGCGAAAGATCCGGATGCCCTAGCTAAGGCAATACACAAAGACATTCAGGAGGGCATGGAAATGCTTAACGACTCTATCGGTAAGCAATAGCTGATTTAACCTCTTCCATCTAAATTTTCTTATTAATTTATGATCGTTTTTTCAATGATCGCTAAACTGTTCTTGCATTTACTCCTATTTGTCTATATCATTTAGTTGTGATCACAAATTTGTGATATCCAGTTATTTTTTATAATTTCTTTTTTTTTGGAGCGACCATGAGACTTGATACATTGACTTTACAGCAGAAAGACGCGAAGCACCATTTGCATCCTTTTAGTGACCTTCAATACCAAAACAAACCCAGTATGACACAGATGATCAGTCGTGCGGAAGGCGTGTACATATATGACAACGACGGTAGGAAGATTCTTGATGCTATGTCTGGGCTTTGGTGCGTCAACATGGGTTATGGTAATCAGTCAGTACACAAAGCTGTACGTGAGCAGATGGAAGAGTTGATTTATTACAATACTTTTTTTGGTACCAGTCACCCACCCGCCGTAAAACTCTCTGAAATGATTGCTGATGTCACCCCTGAAGGAATGAATCAAATATTCTTTACGGGTTCAGGATCTGAGGCAAATGACACCATGATTCGACTTGTTCGTCATTATTGGGCTTCAAAAGGTCAACCAACCAAATCAATTATAATTAGTCGCAAAAATGCTTACCACGGGTCCACCATGGCGGGTGCTAGCTTAGGTGGTATGAGCGAAATGCATGCTCAGGGCGGTTTGCCGATTCCTGGTATTGTGCATATCGATCAACCTTATTATTATGAGGCGTGTGTTGAAGCTGGTGAAGCTCTAGATCGCGCTGAGTTTGGTAGACAAGCTGCCCAAGCACTTGAAGCTAAAATCGATGAATTAGGTGAAGATAATGTTGCAGCATTTATTGCAGAGCCAATCCAAGGGGCAGGAGGAGTGATTATTCCACCCGAGACCTATTGGCCGGAAGTGGATCGAATCTGTAAAGAACGGAATATTCTTCTTGTGGTGGATGAAGTGATTTGTGGTTTCGGCAGAACCGGTGAATGGTTTGGTTCTGATTATTTCAACATTAAACCCGATTTGATGCCATTTGCTAAAGGCGTTACCTCTGGTTATTTGCCACTCGGCGGTTTGGTTGTTAGTGACGAAATTGTTAAAGTACTGCGTGACGCTAAAGTTGAGTTGGCTCATGGCTATACTTACTCTGCTCATCCGACTTGTGCGGCTGCCGCTATAGCCAATATTGAATTAATGCACCAAACCAATATTGTTGATAAGGTGAAAAATGAAGTCGCTCCGTATTTAGCCAACAAGTGGAAATTGTTAACCGACCATCCTCTTGTGGGTGAGGCTAGAAGTTTGGGCATGTTGGCAGCTATTGAGATTGTTAAGGATAAAGATAATTTTATTAGACACAAAAATGCCAAAGAAGTTGTTGGTGTTTGCCGTGATCATTGTTTTGCAAATGGTTTGGTGATGAGAGCGGTTGGCAACAAGATGATTATTGCACCGCCACTGGTTTGTAGCAACCGTGAGATCGATGAAATTCTTGAAAAAGTATGGCAATCGCTGGATATGACGGCAACGAGTATTAACTAGAGTTAATAGTGCAATCCTATTACAGTGCCAGTAAAAATATAGATATTGCACAAGCTTCTCTTCGTAATGAAGTGAGTGCTGACATTTGTGTTATTGGCGGCGGCTATACCGGCTTATCAACAGCCTTGTATCTTGCAAAAAACGGCATTAATGTTGTTGTTCTTGAGGCCAATACTATTGCTTCTGGCGCTTCTGGCGCTAATGGAGGGCAAATATCTGGCGGCATGAGGCGCGACCAAATACATTTAGAAAAAACACTTGGGAAGGCAGTAGCAAAAACACTTTGGGTCATTGGTGAAAGGGCTAAAGATCATGCTAAAACTTTGATTGATGACCATCAAATCGAATGCGATTACAAGAATGGTATTGCACATCCAAATCATAAGCAAAAGTATTGCGATGAGTCGAAAGCCTATGTAGAGCACTTAAACAAGCATTATGACTGCAGTGATATTGTTTATGCGGGCGATGATCAAATGCGAACACTGACGGGCTCAGAGGCTTATTTTGGTGGCTCTTATGACAGAGCACAGGCGCATTGCCACCCGCTCAATTATGCGTTGGGCATAGCAAAGGCTGCGCTTAATAATGGCGCTAATATTTATGAAAATAGTGCTGTCAACTCATACCACTTAAAAAATGGCAAGATGCGTGTTTTGACCGCTAATGGTGCTGTCAATGCTGAACGGGTGGTTTTGGCTTGCAATGGCTATTTGGAAAATCTGGAACCCAAGTTGACTTCGAAGATTTTGCCAATGAATAATTACATTGTTGCCACTAAACCACTTGCCGATGATATGGTTGAGAAAATCAACCCTGAAGATATTGCATTTGCCGATTCTCGTTTTGTTGTTAATTATTTTCGCTTAAGTGCAGATAAACGTCTTTTATTTGGTGGTGGCGAAAATTATTCGCAAAATCTTTCAAACAACATAGTACCCATTGTGACCAAGCCAATGGAAAAAATTTATCCTTTTCTCAAGGGTATTCAAATTGATTATGCCTGGGGTGGAAAATTAGCTATTACCCTTAATCGTTTGCCATTTTTTAAAACGTTGCATAGTGGCAAAGTGCTTTCGGCACAAGGCTACTCTGGTCAGGGTGTTGCATTAGCGAGTTTTGCAGGAAAAATTATTGCTGACAAAATCTGCGATGTAGGGGATATGTTCGATACGATGGCAAATATCCCAACACCAAGTTTTCCCGGTGGTCGATTACTTCGTAGCTCAAGTATGAAAATCGGTATGGCATATTATGCCTTGCTTGATCGCATATAAACTGAAGGATTCATAATGCTTGATTTAACAAATTTTTATATCAATGGAAGATGGCTGCCAGGCGTAAAAAACAATCCATTCGGAGTATGAAAGTTGTGCAAGTAAATTTTTTGTCCAATTCTATGTATCCAATCATTTGACGATGCCGAAGAAGCGGTGTCTATGGCAAACGATAATCTTTTTGGTTTAGAGGTGTATCAGGTAATCGAAATGAGGCGCTTTGCATTGCGCATCAATTGCGCGCTGGAATGATTAGCATTAATGGCGACACCCAAGGGTTTGATTGCCCATTTGGCGGTTACAAACAATCAGGCAATGGTCGAGAGTGGGGTGAGTTCGGCTTTGAGGATTATTTAGAAATTAAGACCATAGCAGGTTAAGTAAGGGCTGGGTAAAAGTAAATGATAAAAGATAACAAGCATTATGCAGGTAACTGCGATCATGCAACAAGTTACTATGCGGTTTCTGCCAATTCTAAAAGTGTCAGAGATGCTTTAATTGGAGAGCATGAGACTGACGTTTGTGTTGTTGGTGGTGGTTACAGTGGATTATCAAGCGCCTTGCATTTGACAGAAAAAGGCCATGCTGTGACCTTGATTGAAGGTGCTCGTATAGGCTGGGGTGCCTCCGGTCGCAATGGTGGTCAGATTGTAAACGGCCTAAATGCCACTCTGGGTGTCATTGAAAAACGCTATGGAGAGCAGTTTGCATCTTTTGTGGGGTCTTTGGTTCAAGAAGGTGGGCAAATTATTCGTGGTAATATTAAGAAATACAATATTCAGTGCGATTTAAAAGAAGGTAATCTTTTTGCTGCTTATACGCAAAAACATTTACGAGAGCTCGAGGCAAAACAACAACTGTGGCGCAGTCATGGCATGGATGGCCATGTAATGTTAAGCAAAGATGAAATGGGTCACTACATTGGTAGTGATGTGTACTGCGGTGGCATGATTGATAAAACCGGTGGCCACATCCACCCACTAAACCTAGCACTTGGCGAGGCGAACGCGATTGAGGCGAACGGTGGCAAGATTTTTGAAATGACTCGTATGGAGTCTATGGAGAAGCAAGGCCAAGACATTATTGTCACCACTGATAATGGCACGATACGTTGTAAAAAATTGGTAATCTGTGGCAATGCTTATTTGGGTAAGGTTATTCCAAAATTAACTTCAAGAGTGATGCCGGTCTCTACTCAAATTATTACCACAAAGCCCTTGGGAGAGGATTTAACAAAAGACATCTTGCCAACGGATATTTGCGTTGAAGATGTACGTTATATCCTAGATTACTTTAGATTGACAGCTGACAAGAGACTGCTTTTTGGCGGTGGTACCGTGTATGGCGGATCTAACCCCAAGAACGTGATGAATAAACTAAGACCAAATATGGAAAAAGTCTTTCCGCAATTAAAAGGCATTGAGATTGATTACGCTTGGAGTGGCAACTTTGCCTTATCTTTCTCGCGCGTTCCGCAAATGGGCAAACTCGACAACAATATCTTTTTTGCTCATGGCTATAGTGGCCACGGTATCACCAGCTCGCATTTATTTGGTCGTATTCTTTCAGAGGCAATTGATAACGATACCAAGCGTTTTGACGAATTTGCAAAAGTACCCTGGATTCCTTTCCCAGGTGGTAGGGCGCTCAGAGTGCCATACTCGGTTGCTGGCTCTTGGTGGTACGGCTTGCGTGATACATTGGGTTTATAGCAGCAATTGTCTATGGAAATGCTAAAACACAGTTTGTTTTGAATGTTTGGTGCGTGGTAGGGTATGCTAACTCCTCACTTCTGTAAAGAAATACAAACATGGGCGAACCAAATATACCCCAAGATATTCTTGAAAGCCTTAAAGCCATTGTTGGTTCAAATAATTACATTGACAACCCCGAGCAAATGGCTGCAAATAGGAGTTAGAAATGTCGATTGAGAAAATAGAGGTGCTTGTGGTGGGTGGTGGCCAGGCCG